>NZ_NFIQ01000109.1 GCF_002159455.1 Flavonifractor sp. An306 | reverse complement strand
GTTCAGGCACTGCAAAATTCGCTTTTCCTCACTCATGACCTCTCTGCCCCCTGTCTTTTTACTCCCATCTTACCACAGGGGGAAAGGTCCTCCTCTATTTTACGCTTACTTGCATCTCCATCTCGTCTGGTGCTCGATTTTGTCCTCTGAAATGGCTGAAACCCTTGCCGCAGCAAGGGTTTCAGGGGTTGCATCTTTTTCAGCAACCTTAGTTGGTCCGAGTGGCGGGATTTGAACCCACGGCCTCTTGGACCCGAACCAAGCGCGATACCAAGCTTCGCCACACCCGGATATCTTCTGCCTGCAGTCTGTTTGAGATGCAAAGCAGAGAATCAGCACGTATTATTATAGTGTTGGCATTCCCGTTTGTCAAGGGTAGAAATTTATTCTGGGGAGATATCCGGGTCCATCTGCGCCACAAGCTCCTGGACGCAGGACAAAAAATGGGAGGTGAGGGGAGAGGGAGCCTTTCCGCTGCGGACAGCCAGTCCGATTTCCCGAAATCGGGGGTGATCCAGCAGGATTGCGGAAAAACGCCGGTTGGAGTCGCGCAGAACCAGCTCCGGCATGATGCTGACGCCCAAGCCCTGCTCCACCATGGCCAGGATGGCAAAATCATCATTGACGTTATATTGCAGGTTTGGACGAACCCCTTCCTCCTGAAAAATCCGGCTGATTTCCATGTCACGCTCTTCGGAAATGCGAATGTATGGTTCCTGGGTAAAGCGGGCGATGGGATAACAGGGGGCGTGTGCCAGAGGGTGGTCGGGGGGAAGTACGGCAAGCAGCCGGTCCTGCCGCAGGGGGATGGTGTCCAGGCCCTCTCCGGCGGGGACCCGGAGAAATCCGCAGTCCACCTCCCCCCGGCGGATCAGGTCCTCAATTTCGGCAAACTCCCAGCTGCTTACCAGCTCAAAATGGATGCCGGGGTAGCGATCCAGAAAGACTTTCATAATACCGGGCAGCCAGTGGATGGAGACGCTGGTAAAGGTGCCTACCCGCAAGGTGCCCTGGGTCATGCCGTGCAGCTCCGCCACTTGCTCCTCCAGCATTTTGGCGGCATTGCACAGACCCCGGATGGCGGGCAGCAGCACGCTGCCGTCCGAGCTGAGCGCCACCCCGCTCCGGCTGCGGGTCAGCAGCTCCAGATCCCACTCCCGTTCCAGTTCCGCAATGGCCCGGCTCAGGGCGGACTGGGTATAGCCCATGGCCTCCGCGGCTCTGGTAATACTGCCTAATTCCACCGTCTTCAGCAGCGCCTGGTATTTGGTCAGATTCATGCCTATCATTCCTTTTAATCATGTAAAAGATGAAAAAGATTCGTTTGATTCATGTGTGATCCTATTGTATACTAAAACCAGAAGGAAGGCAAGAGCGCCGGACAGAAAGGAGCGATCGTCATGAAGAAAGAGATTACCATGGAGACCAGCCGGAGAGCCGCGGGATATGAGCTGCTGCGGAAGGGAATTCCTACGGGAATGGCCCGGGAGTTTTGGTCCGGGAGTCCCTGGCGGGCGCTCCGGGACTGTGTCCGGGGCGTATGAATGAGCAACCTGCCTCACAGGTTGGGGAGAGCATAATGGGAGGGGGCGTTTAGCCAAATGGCGAAACGCCCCCTCCCGTTTTTTCGTTGCCGTCAGGCAGTGGTGATGATGGAGATGGTATCAATCGTAACATCGTAGGTAACGGTATAGCCCAGCCAATTGCAAAGCTCCCGCAGAGGCACGCAGAACTCGCCGCCGATTCGGAAGGTAGCGGAAAAATCTGAGCTGTCCAGCGGCTTGCCGCTGTGAAAGAAGCTCAGCGCCCGTTCCAATCCCACGTAAGTTACTTCGCCGCCGCAGGTGTGGTAGCAGGGCAGATCCGCAGGCACGCCGTCTACCAGCACGTCCGACGTCCAGGTGAGCAGCTGGTTGACGGGAAAACAAACTGGATAATCGCTTATAGCGGTAAAGCGGGGGGGAGGGGTGGTGTGATCCTCGCTCAGCGCCAGGCGGGATTCCCGCTCCTGGAGATAGGCGCTCAGCTCCGGGCTGTGAAGATCCTGGTAAGCCAGGTATGCGTTACTCTCCTCCAACTGGCAGCACAGCGCCACCAGCAGAGCTGCTCCCCCGACGCCGGCCAGCGTACCCAGAACCTGGCGGCCCTTTCCTGAGCGTTCCGCCGAGAGACGGCAGGACAGCCACCCGGCCAGGTAGAACCCATTTCCAAAGACCAGAAAGACGTAGGCCAGCCAAAACAGATTTTCCATCCGGGGAACCGCGCTGACCCCCATAGCGTAGAGGGGAGGGGTGTAGAGCGCCGCAAAGGCGCAGAAAGATCCGCCCAGCACCAGCAGCGGCAGCCGAAAGCGGTAACCGCTCCCACGGACAGACAGGAGGAACAGGGGAATTGTCAGCAGCAGACCTGCCAGAACCGTTTCGTCCGTCATAGCTGCAATGTCCTGCCCTGCCTGCTGGAAGGAGCGGAGGATGGCGGTGAAGGGGGGAAGCTGCTCCAGGCCGGCCTGACGCACAGCGTTGCCGGGGGCGGCCATACTTACCACCAGTCCGGCGGCGGCAGAAAGGGTCATAAGTAGATTCGCTGCCGCAATGTGCCGGGGAACGCGCCTGAGCGGGGTGAGCACGGTAAAGGCGGCGGACACCAGGACAAAGACCAGGGCGGTGGAATAATTGCCGCCTCCCACAAAAAAGCAGCCCGCGCACGCCGGAACCAGGCGAAGTCCAAAAAGCACACCCCGGCACTTCCACCGCTCCAGACGGAGCTGGCAGAGGATCATGCTCACGCCGAGGAACCAGAACGCCAGGTAGTGGGCAGCGCCGTTCCACCAGAAGATCCCCTCCGCTGGGGAGGGGAGATACTGTACGCTTAGCAGGGAGATGATACTGCCGAGCAGTACTGTCCAGGTCCGGCTCTCTGTGTACAGGGAGCCCAGGGTCAGAAATACCGGAAGGATAATGGCGGCCAGCATGATCAGGACAGTGAGGGGATAGGCGTTCCAGGAGAAGGCGCCGGGCTGAATGGAAAACAGCAGAATGGAGGCAAAAGTTCCCTGCCAGTTTTGGTAGGTATAGCGGAGGTTTTCACATATGGCACCCAATACTCCGGGCAGACCGAGCCCGGCCTCCAGGGCAAAGTGCACCGGAGCGCCATATCCGAAGTCATCCGCCGACGGCGCACAGCAGCGCCCCAGCAGCAGCAGTGTAACAAGAGAGATGCCCAGCACAGCCAGAGCTGCCGCCGCCATCCCTCTGCGCACCCACTTCATGCTCCATTCCTCCCGACCTTTACTCAGTATAATTTCCATTGTACCCCATTTTTCCGTCTGCGGCAATGTGCTGGATGCATAGTAATAGGAGGCGTACCGCCGCTGCCGGCGGTACGCCTCCTGCCTTTGCGCTGCTTATTTCCGATAGCAGATTTCGTGGCGCTTGGGACCGGTGGAGACAATGGTGATAGGCGCCTCGATCTCCTTTTCGATGAAGTCCACATAATCCCGGGCGGCCTGGGGCAGGGCGGCATAATCGGTGACGCCCCGGATGTCGCATTTCCAGCCGGGCAGAGTTTGGTACACCGGCTTGGCCCGGTCCAGCAGGGCGGGCACGGGGAAATCGCGGGTAACCTGGCCGTCGATTTCATAGCCGGTACACACCTTGATCTCGTCCAGGTAACCCAGACAGTCAATGGCGGTCAGGGCGACCTGAGTGGCGCCCTGAACCATACAGCCGTAGCGGGTGGCAACGGTGTCAAACCAGCCCACCCGGCGGGGCCGACCGGTGGTAGCGCCGTATTCGCCGGCGTCGCCGCCCCGTTTGCGCAGCTCCTCCGCCTCATCGCCGAAGAGCTCGCTGACAAAGGCGCCGGCGCCTACTGCGGAGGAGTAGGCCTTGGTGACAGTGATGATATCGGTGAGCGCCGTGGGAGGCACGCCGCCGCCTACCGTGCCGAAGCCGGCCAGGGTGTGGGAGGAGGTGGTCATGGGACAGATACCCAGATTGGGGTCCTTCATGGAGCCCAGCTGACCCTCCAGCAGAAGCTGCTTGCCGGACTTCAACGCCCGGTGGACAAAGCTCACCCCGTCGCCCACGTAGGGCTCCAGCAGCTTGCGGTAGCCCATCAGCTCCTCGAACAGCGCGTCGGGCTCCAGCCTGGGCTTGTGATAGAGGTGCTCCAGCAGCACGTTCTTCAGCTCGCAGATGTGGGCCAGCTGACCCTTGAGCCGGTCCTCATGCCACAGGTCGGCCACCTGAATGCCGATCTTGGCATATTTGTCAGAGTAAAACGGGGCGATTCCTGACTTGGTGGAGCCAAAGGCGGCTCCGGCCAGGCGCTCCTCCTCATAGGAGTCCAGCAGCACATGGTAGCTCATCAGCAGCTGGGTGCGCAGGTCCACGATGATGTGGGGCGCGGGAACGCCGCCCGCCTTCAGATGCTCCAGCTCAGCGGCAAACTTGTTGACATCCAGCGCCACACCGTTTCCGATGACGTTGGTGATGTGGGGGTAGAACACGCCGGACGGGAGCTGATGCAGGGCAAATTTCCCATAGTCGCAGATGATGGTGTGCCCGGCGTTGGCTCCGCCCTGAAAGCGGATGACCACATCCGACTGCTCGGCCAGCAGGTCGGTGATCTTGCCCTTGCCCTCGTCGCCCCAGTTTGCGCCGACAATCGCCTTTACCATAATGATTCCTCCTGCCGCGGGGATTCGCGCATTGGCCTTTTCCCGCCGGCAATGTCGTGGGGCGGGCGTCAAACAGCCTGCCCCGACATAGGATATTATATTCCTGTTTTCCCCGTTGGACAAGGCAAAGGGACGAAAAAAATCAATAAATTTACGCCGGATCCTCCTGCCGTTTTTTTCCTGCCCCTTTGGCCGGGATCACGGGAGTTCCTTTCGGCAGCTGCCACAGCTCCTCCCGATTCAGGGCGCAGCGCCGGCCGCCGGCGGTTTCCGCCGCCTCCCACCGGACCCGGAGTATATCGCCGTCCTGTTCCGCCTCCGCCTCCAGTCCGGCGGTCCAGGGGTCAAAGGGGCGGGAGGTGTTCCGGGCGGTCTGGGCCGCGGCGCAGGCCCGGGGATAGACGGTTTTTTCCCAGCGGTCCAGCCACATCTGCTCCAGCCGACGGTAATAGGCCGTCACCCGTTTGGGTGTGCCCAGAGGAAGGGCCACCTTGGGCGGGAAAAAGGAGAGCACCGGTTCCCCCTCCCACAGCAAGACCCGGGCCTCCGGCGGGGCCTGCGCTCCCTTGTGCTTCGGATCCATTGCGACCCCTCCTAAAATGGAAATAATTTCTATTTAGTTTATGCATTTTTTCTAAAAGTGGTGAAAAACAGTTTACTTCCATACTTCACTTTGGTAAAATACAAAAAGAACGCTTGCGTCAGTACAAATGGGAGGTCAGACTGCCTATGACAAAAAATGAAAAGTGGGAGCATGGAGATCTGCTCTATCAGGCAATCCTCACGCTGCAGGATCTGGACGAGTGCAAGAAGTTTTTCTCCGACCTGTGCACGGTGGCGGAACTGCGGGCCATGGAGCAGCGGTTTGAGGTGGCCATGCTGCTGTCGGACGGCATGATCTATAATGACATTCTGGAGCGCACCGGCGCCTCCAGCGCCACCATCAGCCGGGTGAACCGCTCCCTGCAGTATGGAGCGGACGGCTATCAGGCGGTGCTGCCCCGGATCAAGGAGAAGCAGGCGGAGCATGGCGTATGAATATCTGGCCCAGTGCTACGATCAGTTTACGGAGGATGTAAACTATGACCGCTGGGCGGACTATGTGGAGCGGCACTTTGCCCGCAGCAGGCTGCCCATCCGTACCGTGCTGGATCTGGCCTGCGGCACTGGGAGCCTGACCAGGCTCCTGGCCCTGCGGGGATATGAGATGATTGGCGCCGACCTGTCGGAGGAGATGCTGGCCCAGGCCGCGGAGAAGTGCCGGGGCGTGGGGGAGCCGGAGCCCATTTTCCTCCACCAGGCCATGGAGGAACTGGATCTCTACGGCACCATCGACGCCTGCGTGTGCTGTCTGGACAGCATCAATTACGTCACCCGGTCCGGGAAACTGGCCCGGGCGTTTCAACGTGTGCACACTTTTTTGATGCCCGGCGGCCTGTTTCTGTTTGACATCAATACGCCGGACAAGCTGCAGGGGCTGGACGGACAGATCTTTCTGGATGAGAACGAGACGTCCTACTGCGTCTGGCGGGCGGACTACTCGCCCCGGCGGCGGGTGTGTACCTACGGCATGGACATCTTCCAGCGGGAGGAAAACGGCCTGTGGCGCCGCTGGGAGGAGGTACACGAGGAATTCGCGTACCAGCCGGAGGAGCTGGAGGAGCTGCTGCGTCAGGCGGGCTTCCGGCGGATCAAGCAATACGGCGAGCTGCGGATGACTCCCCCCAGAGCGGGGGAGGGGCGCATCTTTTTCGCCGCACGAAAGGATACCTGAAAACATGGCAGATACAATTATTCGCGCATTGGCAAAAAACGCGCCGGTGAAGGCCTCGGCCATCTCCGCCCGGGAGATGGTGGAGCGGGCCCGGCAGATCCACAAGACCCTGCCGGTGGCCACCGCCGCCCTGGGGCGGGGCCTGATGGCGGCCTCCATGATGGGCAATCAGCTCAAGGAGGAGGAGGGCTCCGTGACCCTTCGCATCAAGGGAGACGGCCCCCTGGGGAGCATGACGGTGGTGTCTGACAGTCAGGGCAACGCCAGAGGTTATGTGGTCAACCCCTTGGTGGATTTGCCGCTGAAGGGCCCCGCCAAGCTGGATGTGGGTTCCGCTGTGGGACGGGAGGGTTCCCTGACGGTCATCAAGGACCTGCGTATGAAGGAGCCCTATGTGGGCACCGTCCCGCTGGTGTCGGGGGAGATCGCGGAGGATATCACCTCCTACTTTGTGGAGAGCGAGCAGATTCCCACCGCCTGCGCCCTGGGGGTGCTGGTGGATGTGGACCAGAGCGTGCTGTGTGCCGGCGGCTACCTGATCCAGCTGCTGCCCGGAGCGGATGACGGCGTGATCACCGCGGTGGAAAACGGCATTCAGCGGGTGGGGGCGGTCACCGAGGCCATGCGGGGCGGCATGGACGCCCGCACGCTGCTGGAGCAGGTGCTGTCCGACTTTGAGCTGGAGGTCCTGTCGGAGGAGCCGGTGGAGTACCGCTGCTACTGCTCCAGGGACCGGGTAAGCCGGGCTCTCATCAGTATGGGCCGCCAGGAGCTGGAGGACCTGATCCGGGAGCAGGGCAGGGCGGAGCTGACCTGCCAGTTCTGTGACAAGGTCTATCAATACTCCAAAGAGGACCTGGAAACCCTGCTGGCATCCCTGGAGAAATAACGTAAAACCGCCGCCCTCGGGGCGTTTTCGGGGGCGGCGAAAAATATCTAATAAAATTTCTCAAAAATGGTTGACAAGTGGGGGTGCATCTAGTATAATAACCTTCGCTGCTTGACCCGAGCAAAACCAAAGCGAAACCCAAGCAGACTTGATCACGGGAGCATAGCTCAGCTGGGAGAGCGCATGCCTTACAAGCATGATGTCACAGGTTCGAGCCCTGTTGTTCCCACCACTTCCTTTATGGAAGCTCCCGTACCCCCTACCGTATGGCGCGGTAGTTCAGTTGGTTAGAACGCCGGCCTGTCACGCCGGAGGTCGAGGGTTCAAGTCCCTTCCGCGTCGCCATTTGCCTCTGTAGCTCAGTTGGTAGAGCAGGGGACTGAAAATCCCCGTGTCGCTGGTTCGATTCCGGCCGGAGGCACCATCCTTCCGGCGAATATGCCCGACATATTCGCCGGAAGGTACCCCTTAAAATTTCTGGTCTCATGTGTGTGTGGTCTGCATAGAATGGACCATGACATGCAGGTGTAGCTCATCTGGTAGAGCGCCACCTTGCCAAGGTGGAGGTAGCGAGTTCGAGCCTCGTCACCTGCTCCAAAAATGATAAAAGGAAGTTTGTTTCTTCCTTTTATCCATAAGGCGACATAGCCAAGTGGTAAGGCAGAGCTCTGCAAAAGCTCCACCCCCAGTTCAAATCTGGGTGTCGCCTCCATATTGTAAAAAAGGTATAGATGCCGTAGGCTTGCAGCCTACGGCATCAACCTTTTCCGGATTTTTTTAGCTGGGAAATTCACGGTTGATTCCATAGATGCCAGTAAGCGTAAAATAGCGGAGGACATAGAAAGATAGAGCAAGGCTGCCATTTGCGAAATGGCAGCCTTTATCTGCATATAGACTGAGCAGTTGTCCCC
>NZ_NFIQ01000108.1 GCF_002159455.1 Flavonifractor sp. An306 | reverse complement strand
TGTACAGATGGTCCCCGGGACAGGCCTTGTTGGCAAACCACCGGTGGACGGTCAGGTTCTGCCTGTCCACCTGGCCCACCAGGGACTTGTCCCCCTGCCACAGCAGCTTCGGAATCCCGTTGCGCTTGCAGATGTCGGCGCACAGTTCGATCAGGGCATGATACGCCTTGTCCGTGACGGCGTAGGGGTGTACCATATCGCTGGCCACCTCGATGGTCACCGCCCGGTGGTCGTTGGAGAAGCTGGAGGAACACCAGCTCATATTGGACTCATCAACAATGAGTCCAATCCTGCCGTCCTTGTCCACCACATAGTTGCAGGAAGCCCGGGTAGTTTCTTTTGCAAACCACGCACCGGCGGATTCTGCCGTAACCTGGCCCACATAGCAATGGATAGTGATGGTGTCGATGGCGTGATTTCTGGGGCGGGTACGGTTGGGAGACAGGCGGGTATAGACCGCCAGCGGGCTGTTACTCACCGCGCATCACCGCCGTCACGCAGTCCCGGTCCCCGGCGGAGCGCAGGTCGATGATCTCCGCCATATGGGCGGTATAGTCGGCGTTGAAGGTGTTGATCATGTCAGCCTCGTCCCCGTCGTCAAAGGGGCCGATCTCCCTGGCCACCGCCTTCCAGTCCAGGTGCTCCGCGCCGCCATAGTGGGGGGCACCCTCCTGACCGGCGTTCTTCACGTTGGAAAGAAACATGTTGACGCCTTCCTTCCAGCCCATATTGGCAGCAGTCCCCAGGTCGATGATCTCATTGACGTACTTGTGCAGCTTCTTGTTCATAGTCTTTTCTCCTTTGCGAATGTATTCCCACGCCGTCAGGCGTCGGGTCCGTTGATGATGGTTTCTGCCTGTTCGGCAGTCAGGTACTGAGGTACCATGGCGCGCACCTGCTCCTCATTGATCCGGTGCATTTTGAACTGAAGTAGGACGAATTCATACATCTATGTTCACTCCCATCATAGACAGCATTGCGCTCTCCAGGGCGGAAATTCGTTCCTCCTGCGTAGGCATCGGTGCAGGCAACGCTGTCCGGTCTGCAGCAATCTCTTCCAAAGTGCGATCCATCACTTTGCCGTCTACCAGCTTGTAGCAAGGAATGCCGTCCTCTGTGTAGAGGTTTCCATCAAAGTAGTTGGATTGACAGAGGTTGTATCGATCTCCATACCCCTTGTCAATCTGTACCCAACCTGTCAGATCGGCTGGCGTCGTGTAACCGCCCTCACATCGAATAATGCATCCTCGATTATCTACCTTGACGTAGACATGGGATTTGTCCATTTGATCATCTCCATTTTATATGTTCGAATTTAGCAGCATTTGAGTTGCATTCTTTGCCCTGATAAGATAAACGCCACCTTGAGTAAGCCCAGCGGACTCTACTGAAAGCGCAACCTGATTCTGCGACATTGTATAAAAACTGATAGAGCTGATAGCATATTCGTTTACGCCATCAAAAAGCTCTAGCGCAGAACAGTCTGCTTCAATACTCGGATTGACTCTAAGCGGAACTGGTGTGGTTATCATTATAGTGCAAAGCGTTGTACTCCTAGCAAGTCCCATAAAATAAAGCCCGCTTTGAACCATTGAATACACAACCTGGTACCTCTGACACTCCGCCAGCTGCAATCCAATCTTCATATCTTGTTGCGATATCATCTGCAAATTACTCTCGTCATCCTGATATACAAGAGTTTGGTTTTTGCCTTCCTCAATCTTCCATCCTTTTATATCAGCTGACAGAGAACTACCGTTTCCGGCGATAATTTCCAGTAGAACTGAATCTGCATCATCGGTTGCTGTGAATGAAATCGTTTTCACTTCGTAATTGTCGCCTTGAGTAAGGGGGATGGTATATGCAACAGTAGTAAGATTATTGCTCACCATAAAATACGGAGACCCTGTTGCACTATTTACTTTAATAAATACTGATGCTGTATATGTTTTTCCCGCTTTAAGCCCATTCGGAACTATCGCGCCGTATCGCGCTGTACTAGTCGCGCTTCCAGATATTTGTACTGATTCTACCCCATCTTGAATCGACACATCATATAGAACACCTTTTCTTCCGTCAAATGCATACTCTGTTGACCCTGTCTGATTGCTATAACTTGTCTGCCCAACTTGGTTTACAAGCGCAAGCGGGTTAAGTACACCGTTAGACCGCACCCCCGCTCCCAGGTTGGTGAGAGCGAGCTGGGGGGTGTTCAAGTTAGAGAGGTCCGTGTCTGCAAGCTGCGGTATCGCCGCTCCAACCTGCTCCGCAGCAGCCTGGGCATTGTTCACCTGTTGCATGAGGTAGTTGTATCCGTGCTGTGGTGTAAGACCCGCGCTGACTCCATCAGGAGATACAATCTGATTTGCCGCCCAGGTTTCCGGCAGATCCTGGGGCAAAGGTACGGTTATGGGGTTATTGGCCATTGCTATTCACTCCTTCAGCAACTGGGATTCGGTACTCCAGCAGGGTAGCTCCGGTGATTGGCACATAGACATTTGCACTTGTCAGAACATTCCCGCTCGCATCCAACAGTTCTACCGTGGTGATTGCGGTAAAGTCCCCCGCCGGAACTGTGAAATTGATTGTCAGCACGCTACCGCTCACAGATTTGGTGAGATCAGAAATAGAGATTGTTCCATTTATGCGGGCAGAAACAATTTCCCCGCTTACAAAGTTTGCTACTCCACTCAAAAGCAGCGGTTGAATAGATGGTGTAGTAGGCATTTTGATAATCTCCTGAGGCACATCCGTATAAAATGGAAGTCTTCCTAAGATCCACTGTCCCAAACGATAATTGGGTATCGGGGCTGGGTAGTCCGTCGCAAATGGAAGGATTCCTAAATTCCACGAGCCGAGTAAGTAGTTGAATGTCCGCCGGACCATGCTGATGGTTTCAGAAAGCAAAATCCCGGACTCTACATAAGGGGTATTCACATACACGATGTGGGCAGGCTTGATTCGGTTGACGGTGAAGGCCACCTCTGTGGCATAGGACTGGTTTTGCGCGTCGCTCTTGATGTACAGAGTGTAGTTGGGGTAGTCCATGTTTACCGACCACCGGCCCGGCCCGATCAGCTCATCCAGTTTTTGATATAAGAACCAGATGGTAAACGGCGGCCGGCTGGACAGACGGCTGATGACCCGGGCCTGCCGGAATCCCAAGGTCTCGGTCTGCGGATTCGGCACAATGTTCAAAATCTGCTCCCACAGATAAATGGATGCTTCATCCATCGTCTGGAAAAACATATTGTCCGTCACGGCCTGGATGGAGTCCGCCAGAGCCTCCATCTGCTCCCGCTCGGTCTGGCAGATCTGCTGGTAGTCCAATATCTCCCGATACCACGGCGGCAGCAGAGAGAGCATATCGGTATCAAACTGGATATTACTCACTGAGCGTCACCGTCCCCAGTATGGGCACCTGCTGGGAGGCCCCGGTCTGTGTCAGGGTCAGATCTGCCGTACCCCTATTGAGCTGCACATTGGTAGCGTTGACTACTCCGGTCACACTCAGTATAGCGGCCGTTATCCTGGCCACATAAACATTGGCGGCATAGGTTACGTCGGATGTGCTGGTATTCGTTGCCCAGCTCTGCCGGGTGGTCAGCAGATACGCTTCGATGGCCGCTTCGATGGGAGCCTGGACCTGACCAATTTCATAGCCCGGAGAGAGCTGCAATGTGGCGGACACATTTACCGTCAGCTCGGTGGGCGTAGTGATGGTCACCTGTGCCCCGATAGGGGCCAGCCCCAGACCCATGCCGCTGGTGGGCGGGTCGATGGCGGTCTGGACCGTCTGTATCAGATCTTCGGACGCCGGCAGATAGTCCGACCCCAAGATGGAGCAGGCCACCGTCCCCCCGCCGTTCCAGGTGGGGTACACCTGCACCGCTCCCACCCCATCAATGGCCAGGATGTTTTCCCGGTAGGCCGCGATGTTGCCGCCAAACGGCCGGTCATTGAGCGCATTGATCAGCCTGGTCCGAAGGGCGTCGTCGCTCTCAACATTGTCCCCCGGCACCAAAATTTCGGTCAACTGGGCAGAGGTAAGGCCGCTGATCACGGTAATGGGCAGAATCGGCCCGGTATATTCATTCCCGATGGTGCCCGGTGTTTCTGCGGTAAGCTGATATTGGTATTCTGTCTCGGTGGCAGCCGTCACGGTAAAGTTGATGGAGCTGGCGCCATTGATGGTGGAGAACCTGGCGCCAATAGGCACCGCCTCATTGAACACGCCCAGCATCACTGCCGCCGAAGCCTGGTTGCGGGTGATCCCGCCCAGCACCGCCAGCATGTCCAGCGCCTCCCCTACCGCAGTCTGCACAAATGCCTGCCGCTGCACCTGGTTCAATATGAGATAGAAGCCCTCCAGCACCCAGGCGGCCGGTCCCAGGGCGGTGGGAATCGGCGCGGTGTCTCTTTTATCGTAAGTGCTGGGCACCTGGGCAAGCATGGCCTGTAACAGGTTCTGGTACGTATCCTGGGAGAAATCAATCACGCGACGTTCACCTCCACCGTGGTTTGCGTGGCCCCGTAAACGGTGTTGACCGTAAATGAAGCCGTAAGGGTATTCCCGTTCGTGCTATAGGAGAAGTTGGATATCCCCCGCACCCGGTCGTCCATGGTTAGGGCCTGGGTGATGCGCCGCTGCAGCTCAGAAGCCACATAGCCAGGGTCCTGGCCGATCAGCCCCTCCCACTGCACCCCGGAATAGGTCCTGTAGATCTGCCAGCGGAACCGCTCCACATTGAGAAGGACGTCCACCGCCTGAGTCACCGCTGCAAGCCCGTCTATCTCCCCCTGGATGCGCCCAGTCTCCCGGTTGATGTACCAGGTCTTGGAGGGCTGCTGGACGAACTCCACGCCGTTGGTGAGATCCACAGCACTTTTCGGCAAAACCGCCATTAGGACACCTCCTCGAAAATTCTGGACAGTACGACAAACGCTTGTCCGCTGAGCACCCGGAGCAGGAGTACTTTATCTCCCACCTCCAGCGCCCGGTTCAGAATGATATAGCCGTTTTCTACCGGCAGGGGCTTTCCGTTTTCATAGCAGACGATACTGCCCAAAGAAGATGACGACACGACATCCCCCAGTGCCCCTGTGGTGGGATAGGAACCCGCCAGCTGCGTATCAGAGGGATACGACCCACCCAGCGCGTCCGCGGATGCATAGGAGCCATCCAGTGCGCTCTCGGTGGTCCCTCCTGTTATGGTGTGGGTATGCCCCAACCCGGTGATCCCATGGGTGTGGTCAAGCCCTCCAGTGTTGTGAGCGTGCCCCAGGCCGGTAACGCTGTGGGAGTGAGACAGCCCATTTACATCGTGAGCATGGGAGAGCACAGGGATCTTCTTTTCGATGACGGCCTCGGTGAGATACAACACTCCGGCCTTGATCGGGGGCATGGCTGGGTCTGTGGTGATCTCCAGCGGCCCTACCGCTGTAACGGTACCCACTCTTAGATCGGTAAGCTGGGCGGCCTTCATGGACTTTTGAACCATAAGATACAGGGTCTCTGTCAGATTCATACGCTCTCCTCAGATGGCCATGGTCTCAAAGTCCATGGTGTGTACATCGTTTTGCCAGGTGTGGGAGACCTTTTCCAGCAGCACATACTGGTCCAGGCTGATATCCCCCAGCCCCGGCACCTTCATCAGCACCATCATACCCGCCCTCAGCCCCGGCACACCCAGCGAGGACACAGACAAGGTCCTCAGCCGCCGGTTGTAGTATTTCAGCGAGGCGGCCGCCTGAGCCTCCATCTGAGCAGTGTTGACGTCCCCGTCCACTGTCTGATAAAGCTGCAGCAGCCCCCATTGCCCAATGGTGGCGGAATCCTGGGCGATTACCACATCGGCGTGTCCGGTTTCCTCGTTGGGCCGGGCCAGCTTCACGGAGTTGTAGGTCTGGGCATCTATGTCCGTCTTGTAGGTATAGTCCAGCAGCAGGGAGTTCTCCCCGATGAGCACATCGGACATCATATCCGCCGGCTGTTGGAGGGCCAGCCCGTTCCCGTCATCGTAAAATACATAGATGTTTCCGGTGTTGAGCAGGGTCTGCTGGACCGCGCTTTGGATGATATCAAGGCAGCTCTGGTCCTCCTCATACAGAGACGGGATCGCATACCCCGTATCCGAAATGGCCCCGGTGTCCACCTGAAGATCCCCTGCAATCTGCTGGATGATCTGGCCCACCGTCTGCCCGTAGAACCCATAGGAGGCATTTGCCTTGAGATAGCGCAGCCGGTCATAGCAGGTCACCTCAATGACCCCCCAGCGGTCTTTACTCTTGGTAAACACCCAACCGTAAAACTGCAGCTGGCCCTCCACAGAAAAGCGCACCACATCGCCCTCGGTAAAGGACAAGTCGCCCGACTTGATGATGGTAAAAGTCAGCTTGGCTGGAGCTCCGGTGCGCTGCGTCTCCAGGGAAATGGTAGTCACACTGTTAGAACATTCCCAGATCTTCCCGCTGGACTTGTTCTCGATCAGCAGCTCGGTTGTCATGTGGTGCTCACCACCTGGAGCGAGGCCGCCGTCACCCATCCGAGCGCCCCGCCGGATAGATTGGTGACATGGTAGGGATAGGCCCGGGACAGGTCCACAATGCGGGAGACCAACACCTGCTTTCCATTCCCGCTGCCGTGGGGCTCGTCCCCATAGCTGGAGTAATAATAGGGCCCGTTGAGGGTACAGGCAGACCCGACCACAAGCTGACCCTGCGGGATGGATCTGGCCGGCTCAGTCGTTACCTGTGCGGGCTGTGCGGCCGCCGCGGCGCTGCCGGCGTCCGTGGCGGATGCTGCGGCCTGCATGGTCTGCGGGGCATAGTCCTTATACTCGGTCACCTCCAGGTCATAGTAGAAGTCCCCGGTCTCCCCGCCCCGCTCCTCTGTGTCGAACCTGGTTACCAGGACCTCAAAGCCGGCGTCTCCGGTCATAAACGGCTCTCCGTTCTCATAGTAGCGAACCGGGGTGTACAGGATGGGCGCCTTTTCTTTCATGGCGGACTCAAAAAACTGGATGTAGAACTCAGGGGGCTGAAACTCATTGGGGGTCAGCACCAGAGGCGACACCCGCCCGGGGAAAAAGCTGGAGATCGTTACCACGCGCAGGGATGGGAGCCGGGGCACCGTGATAGGGCCCACCCCCAGCACGTTGTAGTCGTCGTTTTCATTGCCCCGGGCCACCGGCAGCTTCTCCGGATTGACCGGCAGGCGTATGACCATATTATCTCTGGTGAAAAACAGGCCAAAGTTGTTCGGCACACTCTCCCCTCCTTACGTGGGCATAGCGGTGGCTCGGACCGATGTGGACGGAATCTGTTCCAGGAGGACCGTCTGGATCGCATCAGCCAGGGCCTGGCGGTCCGCAGCAGTGTTGCCGGTGTTCTGGCCGTTGACATTGATCACCGGCGCCTGGCTGGTCAGGTTGACGTTTGCCACATACCGGCGCTCTACCACATCCACCAGGGACTGAATATCTTCATTGGACATATCAACAGACTTTTCAATGCCTTTTGTACTATTTGCGATATCCTCCAAAAGCTTATCTGTCTCTGAGCCAGGAACCGCTGGAGGCTCATATTCACTCATAAAATCTTCCATTGGGTCGCCTCCCTTGAACAGGTTTGCGCCCCAGTTGTATCCTGTGTCCCAGGCATCAGAAAGGTCAATGTAATCCCAGGCCTTGAAAAACTCCTTATAGGAGCCGCTCTCTATTGCTTTTGCCCTTTCTTGCTCCATTTTGTTGTACAAATTATCTAATCCTGATGTAAAGTTCAACTCAAATCCCGGGATTGAATTCAACAACTTCTCTAACGCACTGGCAATGCTGCTGACCCATCCAATACTTCTCAGCGCCATGTCGTAGAACAGGACTTTCACCGCCGTCACTGGGTCATTGAATACATTCCCGATAAAATTCCCCAACGCAGCAAAGGTTCTCTGTATGGGAATTACGATCGTATTTGCCAGGAACGCAAGCAGGGTTAAAAATGCTCCAGCTATGACCCCCGTTGCGCTTACCCCCGCTCCAGTAAAATGGTTGAATGCAGCAACCGCGGCATATATGACGCCAACCAACAGCATAATAATCATAACTATCCATGTAATTGGCGATGCCAACAGCACGCTGTTAAACTGGAACATCGCTGCCGATGAGGCCGCTGTACTTCCCCTAAGTACGCCAAAGCCAATGGAAAGCAAATTTACTGCAAATTGATACGCCGTCATAGCAGCTTCCGCTATCCGTGTCCAGTTTGCGGCCACCTGGAATATAACAAAAGCTCCCCCTATGCCCAGCAGCAGCGGAAGGATGATATCCAGATTGTCTATCAAAAATTCAGCCGCACTGGCCAACGCCCTTATCCCTTCCACTGCCATATTGATTGCAGTCTGCAAAGACT
>NZ_NFIQ01000107.1 GCF_002159455.1 Flavonifractor sp. An306 | reverse complement strand
TAAACCACTCGTTAAAAAGATTTTTGAATGGCATCAGCTCCGTGCTCTCGCTCCGGTCGGTGTCTACATTGTCGTTGATGGCGATGTAGCGGACGCCGAACATGGGGAACCGCTCCTCGATGTACAGCCCCGTGTGGAGCTGGTTGCGTCCCAGCCGGGACAGGTCTTTGGTGATGATGGTGCGGATCTTCCCGTTTTCCATATCCGTCATCATCTGCTGGAAGCCGGGGCGGTTGAAGCTGCCCCCGGAATAGCCATCATCCACATAAAAGCGGGGGTTGGGGAAGTGGTGCTCCCGTGCGTACCGCTCCAGGATATTCCGCTGGTTCTGGATGCTGTTGGACTCTCCGTCCGCCCCGTCATCCTGGCTGAGACGGCAGTACAGGGCGGTGATCTCATTCTGGTTTGACTGTTTCATACAGCCCTCCTTTTTTCTCGTCAAACCGATTCAGCGCATCGCGTCTACACAATACCCCAAAGCCTGGGGAATGTCCAGCCCTTTAGGCGCACAGCTTCCCTTGCTGTGCGTCCAGGTCGATGAGGGCTTTCAGCTTGTCCTCCGGGGTGGCGCTGCCTTGCTGCGGGAACACAGACACCACACGGATAAGCCGCCCATGGGAGCGCTGAAGGCGTTCCGCTTTTACCTGTTGAACATCATCTTTCGCTTCTTCTGACATTTTCGTTTCCTCCATCTCTGGTCGGGAAGGTTCGGCAACTTTGCCAAACCTTGCTGGGCAGCGCTTTTGGTGATTTCATCAAAAGCGGTCTCCCGGCTCTGTGGTATATTCCGCTCCTCCCGCGGATCGCCTTTGGCACTATTGTCAAAGGCGATTTTCTGCTCCTGTGACATAAAAGTGACGCTCCTGACGATTCGGCTGAAAGCGCCCAGTTTCTCTCTGGGGCCATACCTATCCCCCTCTGGGCCTGCGAGGCCACACGGGGCCTCCTGTGGCCTTACAGAGGCTATTGCTGGGTGGAGAGAAGGAAGCACTCCTCACAGAGCTTGTCCGCCAGAAACTCCAGCTGCGCGATCTGCTCCGGGGCGAGTTCTCTGGCCCTTGGGCAGCGGGCGATCTGCCGGATGTTGGAGTAGATATGGTTTACGGCGGGATGCGGGTCTATCTTCTGCCTGGGCATTCGGGCGTGGATCGTGGTTTCCTTGATCAGCTTGCGGAAATAAGTTGTGACCGGCAGTCTGGTGATGGCCAGATAGCGGCACAGCCGCTGGTACTGCTCATCCGTCATGCGGACGGACAGAGAACAGCTGTTGTCCCGCATAGGTGGGCGTGGCTTGTGTTTATACCGCATAGGGGTACCCCAGCTTTCGCACCTGCCGGAATTGCTCCACCACCTGGGCCAGGCGGTGGACGGAAAAGCCCAGCTGCTGGGCGGTGCCGCAGCCGCTGTTGAATACCCTGGCCACGGCGTTGATGTCCCGGCCAGCCTCATCCGCAAAGGCGATGGCCGCTCTCGTCTCTTTCTCCCGGTAGAGTATAGGGCGGTTTCGCTCCAGCTCTCTCATCAGCCAGGCGTTGGCGGACAGTCCGGCAGCCCTGTTTTTCTTTTTCAGCAGGTCGTATTCCTCCTGGCTCATCCGGATGCAGGTGCGGTGTGTTTGTGTGTTCATGTTGCTCCTCCTCTCGGGAGACGGCTCCAGGGCCATCCCCGGTTCTCGCACCCATCCTAACAGATAATGCGGACAGTCTGTGTCCGTATTAAAAAAGAAAAATGGGGGTCTCATGATGCACCCTGCCCTGGATTTCTTGACCTCCAGGGTGCTAACATGGACACCCTTGTACGGATTGTAATGTACCCAATCATGTAGACAGTTTATTGAAAAAACGACATCCTGATGCAGGTGAAAATCGGGTCCGGCAACCTTGCCGGACCCGATTTTCAGCGCAATGAACTGCCGCCGGAATTGCCAAATGTTCAAATGAGATCGGGTTTGATGATTTCACCAAACCCGATCTAAGCTCAGACGACCTTCCGGCAACCTTGCCGGAAAGTTCCGCCCGAAGGCGGCATTGGGGACAGGGGTTTCCCCTGCAAGGGCGTTTTGACATCAAAACGCGATGCTTGCGTGAAACGCCTGCCCTGAAGGGCGGGCGTTTCACCGCCGCCAGGGGCGGCGAAGCCTTGCTCGGCATGGCCTGATTTGACTTCTCGCCGCACGGAACCAGGTCACACGCTTAGGTATACCGATGAGCAGAAGATCTGGCCGTCCGCCTCAAGCAGGGCATCATCACGTATGCCAAAACCTGTGAGACCTATGTGGCCTATCTGCGCAGACATCTGTCTCATGATATTTGGAAGGAATTTTAGAATTACACCGGCGCGGTGACCTGCACCGCTCAGAACAAGCAGGACACCACCTACCTGGGCCGCTTTACCTTTGACACCATCTTGGACTTTGAGGGGCCCAACCGGGTGCTGACCATCCTGGCAAGAGGATTTCTGTTCCATAACGGGGACAGCAGCCCAGCCGAAGCGCCCAGGGAGCGCATCGACTATGCCAAGCGGGGCTTATGCGCCTGGTGCAGTGTGCCGGACAGCGAAAACGCCACGCCCCGGGAGGTGTGGCAGTTTGGCAATGATTTTGGAGGACTTTATTTAGAGTTTCCCGGCCTTGCGGAAACCTTTCACACATTTCTTCTTATCATGGTCATGGCGGGAGAACAGTCTAAGTTTTTCTCGCCGGATGGTCGATAAAATAATAAAGAGTATTTGTTCTGGTGGCAGTACCTATCGCAGTAACGAAGAGTAGGGAAAGATAGGCGAGATCAACATTTCCAGCCATACAATTTCAATACGGCTCTAAACGGTGATCCGTTTGTTGCATCCGATGATCACTATATCATTGATCCCGATGTTGCGCCCCCGAAAATTTCAAGTGGTTTTATGAAAAGAGCGGAGACGCTTATCGTACCACCATCCGAATGAATTCGCTTACCGTGGAGGATGTGGATGGCAACAAAACAGTCACGGATTACACTACTGATGAGTTTGATCCCAAAGATCCCTTAAAAGCACAAACATGGGTTTCCTACACAGACGAGGATGGCATAGAGCATCGGCTCAGCACAGATCTTGTGTTCAACAATAGCAAAGAGGATCTTCGGAATGTTGCGGATTTGCTGTCCTTCTCTGATACAGATATGGATAAGGCCAGCTTGCTCAATCAATTCCTGTCCAACTTGCAGCTCTATCCGATGCGGTATTTTGACCGTTTCCCGACAGTCTCCCGCAGTATGGATTTTATGGTTTAACACAAAGTTTATATTATTGATGTTGGGAGGGAGTATCCATGCAAATTGGCGGCTTGGGAACCAGCAATACGGCCAAGCTGGGTGGCGCGTCGAACATCCAAACATCGGCAAAAAAGACTGTTAAGAACGCGATCACAGATGGCTTTGTAAAACAGATTCAAACACTGGCCCACGAGGATGCGGAAAAGGGCATCTATATGGACAAGGAATTTATTCAACTTCAGCGTGCCCGAATGGAACGGTATGTCTCTCCTGATCGTGCCAGCCCGATGGCCAAAGTAAATTCCATTATGAAAACATTGGATCAAGAGCAGGAGCGGATCAAAGTCTATTTGGAGCATCTTTTCGGCGACTATTCCGCCGAAATCAAAGGCGATTCGACATTCCGGACAGCTGAGGTTTATTCACCAGAGGGAGAACTGATTGCGAGTTACAGCAGCTTTTATGGCCAATGGACGATACATCAGACGAAAGCGGAATTCAATTTTATTACGGAAACGGACATGATTTTTTTGCAGGCATTTCGGGAAGCCCGTGCGGAAATGAACGCTGCCGTAGACACTCGGGCATGACCCGCAAGAATGAGAAAGTGAGGAAACCAGGATGATGAGAATTGATCGAAACCTTGCCCCGCAACCGCGGGAAACGTACGCTCGTGCGGCTGCGGCGGAGCAGAGCAACACCAGTAAGAGCAACCCAACCACCGGTGCAGATACGGTGACGATCTCAGAGGAAGGACGTCAGGCGTCCATTGCTGCACAGATGGAAGCCGCCGGCATTGACCCGGCGCTGGCGGAAAAACTGGCTTCCGGCAAAATCCAAATCGTCGAACCGGATTGGGATACCTTTGAGATACCTACTCTGGTAGTAAATCCAGATCCGAAGCTTTTCGAAACAACGTTTCTTCAGACTGTGACCAGCGAAAAGGAAGCTCTGGAGACCCAGGTACGGGACTATTATGCCCCCATGCTGGCCGAATTGGAGGGTATGGATCGGGATGAGGCGATCCATTACCTGTACCGCACCTATGTGCAGTCCTGGTTGGGTGATTTTGCTGTGGACGGAACCGAACTTCCGGATCCGCCGGAGGGAATGACCAAGCAGTCCGCCGCTATGGCGTATGACCAGCTGAGAAGCCTGTACCTGACCGGAAAGCTGCATACGACGGAAGATCCCTACGCTCTGGGGGAGGAAGGCATGAACCGACTGGAGAATATATACGAGTTTGCCAAGGAGACCGCCCAGGCCGCCTGCGACAAGGCCCAGCAAGAGTTGGACGCCCAAGCGAAACAGTATGCCGCCGAGCAGAAGGAAAAATTCAGAGATTGGATCGCGAAGGTCAACAGCGGAGAGTTGACTGGAACCTGCATGGGCTTTATGACGCTGGGGTAAGGAACACCAGACGAAGGCTTATGCCGTCATACTGCAAATGACCCACAATTTCCACCGACGTGGATTGTCTGAGCTTACAGCGGCCAAAAAAACCATCAAAGCAAGGGGGTGCACTCTATGGAGATGAATAGCATTGGCAGCCGAGATTTAAGTCTCACGAAATACACGCTTCCAACCGGCGAAAAGCGCAAAGTGGAGCTGACGGCCACGTCCCTCTTTCCCGAAGAGGAGGTCCGGGAGACGGAGGAGAGCCAGGCCCGCTATCGGAAGTATGAGAAGATCATCCGCAAGATGTATTCGGGCAGGCGGCTGACCGCGGCGGAAATGCGCTTTCTGCGCCAGCATTACCCGGAAGCTGCGGCCAAGGCGGAGCGGATCCAGCGGGAGATTGAAATGGTCGAGGAGCAACTCCGCACCTGTGACACCCAGGAGGAGGCCGAGCAGGTGTACGAGCAGGTGCGGACGCAGGCGCTCGCCCGGTTTGCCCAAAAAGATTCCTCCGGGCTTGCTGTGCTGGCCGCCGTCCAGCGGATGCAGCCCGCCTGCAAAGCTGGGCAGGGGTCGGAGAGCACAGAGCAGAAGGAGGGCGACAGGGCGGCGCTCCTCCCCTGGCAGCCGGAGCAGGCATTTGATATCAGCATTTTAGAGAAACACCAGCGGAGCGTTGATGTAAAAGCGTAAAGGAGGCACAACGAAATGTCTTTGATTATTTCTGACACCGGAGCTATGCGCCTGCCCGACGCTCTGGTAAACAGCGGCTGGGTAACCAATATCAAGCCATCGGGCCAGCAGGCGGAGCCGACCACGGTTGGGGAGAAAATTCAATTTTCCCCGCCGAATTTTGATCGGGTGGATTTAAGTAAGGCGGTGAGTCTGGACGACAAGATGGTCCCCTGCGGAGTCCAGAACGAGGCAAGGCAGACGGATGCCGTTCCGCACGGTACAGGGACTGAAATCGAAAAAAGAGAAATCTCCCAAATGCAGTATGCGGATGGAAGTTTCAATTTCTCCCTTCCAGAAGATGCTGCACAGCGCAATGTAGACATCTGGGAGGGACACACAAAGGAAATAGTTATATCTCTTTCCCCAGAAGGAAAACACTATCAAGCAATTAGACAAATGACCAAAGAATGGAGCGCTTTCGTCGAGCAGTTGAAATCATCCATCAATGGATCTGGGATGGACTATTTTGAGAGCCAGCGCTTTGTAAAGGAAAGTTTTACTTCTCTCTATACCGATTGGATGCATAATAAGCCTGAACTTTTCAAAGTATTGTTCGATCAAGAAAAAGACCACTTTGCCAATCGCGAGTGGAATCTGATTGCCAAACCGGAGGGTTGGACTGATGCAGACTTCGAGTTCTGGGAAAATTATGACCCCTGGACGGAAAGCAAATGATGTGAATAACCTGATAACCGATTTTCCGGAAGGGGTGTAACAAAATGACGATCACAGACATTGCCCGTATGATGATGACCTCAGATCAGTATCAGCGTGGAGTCACACAGCCGAAATATCCAAACGGCGCTGCGGTAGCGCACCCTGATACGCCGGATGACGGGATGGATATTACCGGGATGACTGCGGCGGATTTTCATATCATCCCTGTGTCCAAGGAGATCGAGCAGAAGGTGCGGGACAGAGTATTTGAGAATATGAAGTACCGCTATGGCATGACCGGGACAGGCAATGAATACGGAGAAATGGTACATAGCTATTTGATGTCTATCCCCGCCAAAGACCGAAGGGACGCGGCCTACACCATAGATCAAATTCATTTTGACGAAGTGGAAAAAATCAATGCCTTTGTCAAAGCCCATGTCCCAGGCTGGCAGCCGGGGCAGGCATTTGATACCAGCATTTTGGAAGAATACCAGTGGGGAATTGATGTAAAGGCGTAACTGTTTTGCCTTTGAACAGCGGATTGTTTTAAGGAGGATATTCGTGTGAATGTGAGAGGAGTATCTGAGGGGATTTATTTGCCCTGCATTTGGTTGAATCCGACGACGCAAAAAGCGGAGGTTGGTACTTATAGCTACACAGCTCTGATGGAAAAATTTCAAAAGCAGGTCGAGCAAGTACAAGGGAAGCCGCCTGAGTTGGGCAATCAAACACTGTCAGAGGCGGAAATCCAAGCGCTTGCGGAAAAGTATGATCCGCAAAACATGTCACAAGCGGAGTATGACGAATTCATCCGATACTTGGAGAAAAAAGGCGTCCTAAGTCGGCTTGAAACCAGCGACCTGGGAATGTCCCGTATCACGATTGTACCGGGGTATTTTGAGCCTGCCTATATCTGGACCTCATCTTCCGGTATGGGATCCAGTGTCCGTTCACTGAGTGATGTGGGTGGAAACGCACTTCAGTTTGCGCAGATCATGTCCCAGTGGGCAGTGCCTGACAGCAGTTTGCAAATCAGGCAAGGCGCCTATTCCAAAGTGCTGGAGATCCTAAACCAAATGAACGCGGTGAGAGGGGCCACAGGGAGCGGGGCAACTACATCGCCTTTGATGATGGGTTTAAGCAGTATTCAACTGACCATTGACCGCGTCAAGAACGAGCGAATCCAGACCGTATAATGGCCCTGATTGCTGGCAGAACAGACAGTTAAGTTATTATACAGGTTACGATATCGCTTAGTTTGTGAAAGGATAGAGGATTTCTATGGTTTGTGGAGTCCAATACGCTGAAAAGGCTGTAACCAATCATGCCAAAAGGGCAAGGGCATCCAGCGTTCCCACCGTCAGCTGGGCGGATGTTATGGCTGGTACCGTTCCAAGCGCCAGCTTTGTAGTGTGCAGCAGTTCGGAGGATCGAACTGCCATGCAGGCGTATTTCTCCAATGTTTTTTCGAGCGCTCCTGCGTTTTCCTCCGAGAACAAACATCCTATGCCTGACCTTTCCGCTGTATTGACAGATGAGGAATGGGAGAGCCTCAGCCAGAAGTATGATCCATCCAACATGACACAGCAGGAATACACTGCGCTTCTGAATGAATTGCACGATGCAGGTCTGCTCAGCGATGAGGAACTGAAACTGCTCTCCGTTTGCGAGGATGGACTTTCCTCCTGCACAAATATAGGCGGCATCCATCTTTCGCCGGTATTCCCGGAGCTGCTGAGTGGTCGTTGCGTTATATCGTTGACCAACAACGCTGATTTTCCGGATGGACAGCCTGTTGGCTTTTCCTCCGGTAAGGCGTATTGCGATGTGTTTGCAATATCTGCGTGGGAGTCAGCATTTCGCTATTATGATCAGGAAGGCTCGGAATGGCTTCCTACCCGCAAGGCACAGGCGTTCCAGCGGCTTGACGCCATCCTGCAAGAGATGGTGTCGCACAGGTAAGATGTGCGGAATGCTTCCTGTTACCATCATACAGAACAGGCATCTGCCTCAGCTTCTTCAGCTGACGATGGTTGCCTGTTTTGTTTATAGCAATTCAATTCGTTTGCCATTTTTAAAGCCAGGTGAAATCCACAGAGGAAACTGTCCATAGAGCGTTCCTCTGTAATCAGACTCTGGTTATCTATGATCCGCAGCACCAGTTTTCTCTCTGGTTTTTCCAATCGCTCGATGAGCTGCTTGTGACAATCTTCAATTTCCTGCTCAGCCTCTGTCATGGGCAGTGGCGTGTAAAATCTGTCATAGAGCTGTTTCAGTATGTCATTCATGTGTCCTACCTCCTCGTAGCAAGACACCATACCACAAGCGGATAGAAAAAGCCACAACAATATTTGCATTACTGCAATCTAGGGCTTGTTTGAAAAATAAAAGTTGCACAAAAGGAGCAGATATGCGAAACTAGAGGTATGAAATGCTATGAATTAACAACAGAACAATGGGAACGTGTCAAACCTC
>NZ_NFIQ01000106.1 GCF_002159455.1 Flavonifractor sp. An306 | reverse complement strand
GCCACGCGATATGCCAAAAATACAGCATCTTTTTTGGCAGCAGTGCAAATTCGTTGCATTGCTATTTGGTGTGCCATTTTAGCCTAATCTTGTGTAGACACTATTTAAAAATACACTTATTTTCCCGTGCTGCCAAAAGCGCCCGCGCCGCGTTGTCCGCCCAGATCATTCACGAAATCCGCGATCACCACAGGCATGATGATAAGCTGCCCGATCCGGGAATCTTTCGCAAGTGTTTGGGCCTCGTTTCCCACATTGCTGACAATGGCGTGGATCTCGCCCCGGTAGCCGGAATCCACAGGGGGCAGCTCACAGACCACCCCTTTTGCCGCCAGGCTGCTCCTGGGAAACACATAGGCGGCATAACCGTCAGGCACCTCCAGGCCAAAGCCCAGCGGGATTTTAGCAATCCCGGCTCCAGGGTACAGTCAAAAGGCATATAGACATCCGCCCCGGCGTCATTGGCATGGGAGCGGAGGGGACGGTGGTTCTCCGGCAGCCCAAAATCAATGATCTTGATCTTCACTGGCCGCCTCCTTCCAGCGCGGCAGGATAGTCCTGGCGCAGCAGGGCAAGGGGCAGCGCCCCTTTTTCACACGGGCAGCCGCAGGACATATCTTTTTCCAGACATCCCTCCCGCTGGCAGAAGGGGCCGGTAATCTCCGGGCTGAACAGTTCCGGGTCCAGCGCATACAGGTCCGCCCATATTTTCAGCAGGACAAAGCGTGTTTCATCCGTATTGCGGCGGCAAGTCCGCTGGCCGATCATGTGCTTCCACTGATAAGGCGTGGCGCTGATAACCAGCACATTGCGAAGGCTCTGCGGGGCAAGATACCCCGCGGCGTCCCTGGAAATCCCGCAGGCGCCTATATCCGCGTAATGCTCCATGGCAGCCCGGCATTTTTTCAGGTAGAAGTCATGCACCCACTGGCTTGCCGTCATGATCTCATAAGGCACCACAAAATCAGCCTGCCCCGCATAATTGCTGTACTGCAAAGAGGCGCTGATAAACTTGACCTCGTTTTGGTGCCGGGTGATCTGTGCCAGGAAACGCCTGCTGGCGCCCACAACCGCCACCGTGATAACCGAAAACTTCTGTACGGCGGGGTGCGGCAGAGAGGCGATCCGTTTGACCGTATCGGCAGTATAGGCTTTCTCATAAAGGGCCAGAAGGTCATCCATGGAGTGGATCGCATGGCCCCGCTGGGTAAGTCTTGCCGCAAACACCATGTTTTTTTTGGCTTCCTGTACTGCAGTGCAGTTCAAAATTTTAGTTTCAATCTGGTTGATGTTCCAATTCCTCCTTTATCACAGCTTTTAATAAAAACAGATAGTTAAGGCTGTCGGTGATCTTTTCCTCCCAGACAGCCAGCTCAAAAGTTTTCCGGTCCGTAAAGCACATATCATAAATGGAGATGATGTGCTTTGCCATCATCCCGGCCAACGCACGCTGCGGGGTGCTGTCCTGGATCGCAGCCGCCGCTTTGAAGGCGCTGAGCCGGTCCGGGTTGTCGCCGGTATATTCTTTGGCCTTCTGAATCAGAAGCCCTTCACACTGCCGTACCTGTTCCCGGAAAACAGCCTGAAATTCTTTTTGTGTCATAACTCACCCCACTTTACGCCGTAGGAAGATAAACCCAATCGCGCATCAGGCACACGCTGGGTTCGTCCTCCCGCGGGATCAGCCGGAAGGCGCACTCGGAATACACTGTGCGCTTATCCTCAAATTCCATGTTGTAGGCTTTATAAAAGCGGTATTCCAGGTTGGAGATCACGCACCGGAGCATTTGAAGGGCTTCCCGCTGGGAAGTGACAATGCAATCCCGGTCAACGCTGCGTTTCAGGGCCAGCAGGGATTTATAAAGCTGCACTTCCGTCCGGTAAGGGCGGGCATACCGATGATCCAGCCAGCCGCAGAAAGCCACCGGGCCGCTCTCGACCACATGCGCCTCCGGGTGGTGGAAACCGTAGCTGTCCAGGTTTGCGGTATTCAGAAGATAGAGCATTTCTTTCAGCTTGGCGCTTGGCATATCGTAAAACCGCAGCATGGAGCGGTAGAGATGGACATATCCGGGAATGGGAACAATGTTATTTACCATTGCAAATCCTCCATATATAGAGATGGGCGCGGGAGCAACCGGCATCCCGCGCTATCTTATGAAAAATTGTTATTCAGTTACAGCTACCAGCCTGCCCATGACGATGAAGCGGTCAGCGCCGCCATTGGTGCAGGTGGAAAGGGTCAGCACCTTGTCACTGGAAGTGACGGAAACGCCGGTTTCAATCACAGAGCGTTCCTGCATCGCGGAAAGCCAGGTCGTATATGCGCCGCTGTCTTTCCATTCCAGCGCCCAGGGAGAAGTTTCGCTGCCGGATTCCTCCGGGCTTGCCACAAATGCGGAAAACACCTCGACCACATAGCCGCCCTCCGGCGTTACCAGGTACATTTCCGGGTGTTCGTCATAGTAAGCCTGCGCTTTGTATTCCACCAGCGTGGAGAACATGGAACCGTCACGCATGTTATGCCCATAGATGATCGTGTTGTTGTCGGAAAAATCCTCCGCGTTTTCATAGTCGATGAACAGACAGCCCACCTTGTTTGCCGTACCGTCATACAGGTGTTTCAGGTAGTAGCTGTTATCCTCGCCCTGGGCCACCGGGTACTGAATGACCGTGCCGGGAAGCTCCAGCCATGCCTTGACATCCGGCCCCTGGGCCAGCAGGCTTTCAAAATCCACTTTGGGCAGAGAAACGGAGGAAGCGCCGGTTCCCTCCGGCGCCTCCGCATCTCCATTTTCCCCGTCCGTTTCTGCCGGGGTGACATATTCCGAAAGACCTGCATAGGTATCGGCGCTTTCCTTGTACTGGCCAATCTCCCGCGCCAGCATAAAGCCGCTGCCTATCTGACAGGACTCTGTGGAAACCAGGCGCTGGCGGAAGAGTTGACCCAAGAGACCTTCTGTCGTGCCATTGAACACAGCGCCTCCTTTCAAGGAAAATGCCGGCTGTCTGTATGGCTGTGCCAAATCGGGAAGAACTGCTGGCTCTCCTACTTGAGAAAGGCAAAACGGCAGGCCGGAGATGAGGCACTGGAACAGATGACCTCCCCTCAGAATGTAGAAGAGGATCTGCTCATCCAGGAACATGCCCGTCAGATCCATCAACGGCTCCATGCTCTGCCGGAGCCATACCGGGAGGTGTTTACCCTGCGGGTCTTTGCGGAACTGCCCTATGGGCAGATTGGCGAATTGTTCGGCAAATCTGAAAACTGGGCCAGAGTGACTTATTATCGTGCGAAACAGAAAATCAAGGAGGGATTATGATGAAATGCGAGATCATCCGTGACCTGCTGCCCCTGTACTGCGATGGGCTGTGCAGCGAGGCCAGCAAGCAGGAGATCGAAGCTCATGTGGCACAATGTGAGGAATGCCGCGCCTGTCTGGCGGAAATGAAGGAGGAGGCTCCCGTCCCCTCGCTCTCCCACGAGTCGGAAACGGAAGCCCGTGTTCTTCAGGGAGTGAAGAAGAAGTTCTCCCGTGGGCGCCGGCGGGCGGTTCTGCTCGCGGTGGCGGTCATGCTGATCTTCTCCATCGTCCTGGCGGGTGCAGCCGATGTTCCGCAGCCGGTATCCTATACGGACGGCCTGGTGACGGCAGAGCTTGCGGTGGATGAGGTGATTGACCTCTACTACCACGGCGGGAGCTACGATTCGTTCCACGGCTTCTGCCGGGAGGTAGATGGGCGGAATGTTGTTTTCTTGTATTTTGACCGTACCCTTCGCTCGGATGTGCTGCCGGATCGTGAGGGACATCTGTGCATTGGCAACGGGCTGCTGACCGACTTTGAGACCGCCACCTATCAGGTGGACCGGCAGGTGGACGCGGTCTACTATTTGGTGGGAGATTATCTGCAGCTCCCCGGTCTGGCCCAGGCCGAATTTGAGCAGGCTATGGCGGACGCGGTCCTTCTGTGGGAACGCTGAACCAAACCTGCAGGCTGATTTTATGTTTCGTCTTCCCACGCGCAACGAGCGCCCGGTCTCCTGGTTTGCCAGGAGAATGGGCGCTTGTTTTCATCGTTGTGTAATTCGGCTGAAAGCCTCCACGCCAGCTCAAATCCGGCGATAAAGCTGTCCAGGGAGGTTTGCTCTCTGATTGAATCCTGAGCGTCAATGATCCCCAGCACCAGTTTTCGCTCCGGTTTTTCCAGAGCCGCAATCAACGCTTTGTGGCACTCCTCTACTTCCCTCTCCTGTTCGTCAAACTATAGAGCAAAGGGCGCGGACAATCTTGAGATTGTCCGCGCCCCATGCTTTTACTGTTTTACCACAAGCCGTTTTCTATAAACCGCGTCAGGATGGTGGCCACCTGAGCGCGGCTGGCCTGGCCCTGGGGATTCAGGGTGTTGTTCCCCACACCGGAAATCAGGCCCTCCTGGACAGCCCAGGTTACGGCCTGGGTAGCCCAGCTGTTGACGGAAGCTCCATCGGCATAGCCGCTGAGATCCCCGCTCACGGCGGGCTCACCGACATAGCGGTAGAGCATCAGAGCCAGCTGCTCACGGGTCAGGCCCTGTTCCATATTCGTGCCGTCGGAAATGCCGTTCGCCACGGCCCATTTCTGTCCGGCCTCATACCATGCGGAGCCGGTGGAGGTATCCACGCCCTCCATCCGGGCCAGCACTGTGACCATCATCCCACGGGTCATGGCCGTCTCCGGGGAGAAGGTGTTGGGGCCTGTGCCTCCAAACAGCTCCCGGCTGGAGGCAAAGTCGATGGACTGCGCCCCCCAGTAACTGTCCGGTACATCGGAGAAGTACTTGCTGTTGTCCACGATCTTCACACGCTGACCGTCGCTCAGGGTGACCTTCACGCCATTTTCCGTGGTAATGGTGGTCTTGATGATCTCCTCGGTGCCATCCTCCTTGACCAGCACCGCCACGGTGCCGGAGGTGGCCCCGTCCACAGGTATCTCCACCGTTACCCCGTCGCCCTCAGGCAGCTGCACCGTAATGGTGGGGGCGTTGTCCCGGTCGCTGGTGTTGGGCACGTTGGGCAGAGGCAGGGTGACATTCTCTCCCTTTTCCTCCGCGGCGTCTACCGCCTGCTCCGGCACCTTGACCTCAGATTCCCACTTACCGCTTTCATCCACCGTGGTGACAGAGGAGGCGCCGTCCGGCCGGGTGATGGTTGTAATGCCGCTGCCGTCCGGCTTCGTCTCCACCACCGTCTTGCCGCCATCCGGATATACCGTGGTTTCGGTTACCGTGCCGTCCGGCTTGGTCACTGTGGTGGTGGTGGAGCCGTCCGGATTGGTTGTGGTCTCCATCTGGTTTCCGCTGCTGGAGCCGCCACCCCCGCTGGAGGAGCTTCCACCGCCGGAACTGCCGCCGGTTTCTTTCCAGCCGGCATAGAGCGTCAGATCCTTTGTAATGGCCGTGTTAAAATCAAACTTCTGCGTGCATGCCGCGTCCAGATACCAGCCGGTAAAGGTATACCCGCTGCGGCTGGGCGCCGCGGGCTCCACGGCAAGGCCGTTCTCCTCCACCGTCTGCGGAGCTACCGAGGTGCCCCCGTTGCTCTCAAAGGTGACAGTATGGTACTTGACTACCCGGTCACTTACCGTAATGGTAAAGTCCTGTGCATAGTCTACACCGGGCGCCGCGCCGCTTGCAATTGTTGCAGTCACCACTGCCACACCAGGATTGACCGTCATCAGCGCACCGTCCTGAATTGCCGCACCTGTTCCGCCATCGTCCTTCACGGTCCAGATAATCTGTTGGTTGGTTGCGTTGTTGGGCATCACAGTTGCGCTCAAAGTCAGAGCCTTCCCCACCTCTGCCTTACTCGGTACGTTGATGATATTTGCAACCGCCACAAACGCAGGGGTGCTTGGTTCAAATTCTGCTGTGACAGTAACCGCATATCCAGGCATAAGGAAACTGTCGTTTGTTATGGGAACTATTGCGGTATCGTCGCCTGTTTTATAGACCTTGAGGGAGTCCGCCTTTACCTGATAACCGTTGTCGGGTATCAAAGACACATAGACAAGCTCCCCTTGCGCCGCACTGCTCTTATCAGGCAAAATGGTGCCGTGGGCCACTGTGTCAGCGCTGATTATGTAGGTTCCCTCTGCCGCAGTGACAACCGTTACGGTATATATCTGCTGACTTCCGTCCTCAGCCGTTACGGTATAGTTGATGGGATCACTAAAATCCTGGGTTACGCCGCTTGCGGGAGAGACACTGGCTCTTTCGCTTACGGCAATTGTAGGAGTGAGCGATGTGACATCTGTGCCATACGGAACCGTTACCTCGATTTGCGTACCCGTGATCCTGCTGGTTCCATTGGGAACCGCAAAAGAGAGAATCCGTTTTTCTGCGCTTTTTGCGATAATGAAAATAGATAATTCTTTGCTGGTGCTGCCGGTATCATTGGTTGCCGTAACTGTAAAGGTAACTGTACCAGCGGTGACAGGCGTACCGCTGATGACGCCGCTTACCTCATCCAGCGTCAGGCCAGAAGGCAGACTGCCAGAAGTGACGCTCCATCTGACAGGAGTATCACTGGTGGCCGCCAATGTGTCGGAATAGGGCTCGTTTTGTTTGCCATTTTTTAATGTGGTGGTTGTAATCACTGGGGCATTGGTCTGCGCCACACCATCAGCGGTAATGATCACGTTGCCAGTGACCGCCGCCAAATTGATGGTCCCGCTGGATGGGTCATAGGTGTACTCTTGGCCGCTGGTCAGAATGGCGCCTGCCATAGTGACCTGGATCTGCTCCGGCAGGCTATACTGATTGGCCGGAGTGAGTGTTACCGACAGAGGCTGATTTTCCGCTGCCGAGACGGGCTGCCCATCAGCGGTCAAATTGGTTAGCTGATAACTTACCTTATAAAGGGTTGGTTTGTCGCTCACGCTGGTGTAGGTAACAACCATAGGGGCCATGATCTCGGCGCTCGCTATCCTTCCTCCCTTATTCTGTACTTCAAAACGGATCATGTCTCCTGCGGCAACTTGTATATTGTCCTGGTTGAAGTTGACAGGCCCACTGCCGCCGCTGACTTGCTGCTGAGCCACCAGCGGCTCGCCGTTTTTGGTCAGCGAGGCCCAGATCGTGCCGGTGTTATTTCCGTTGTTGACGATGGCATCCAACCCCGTAATGGAGATCACGCCATCGAGGGGCGCCCGGAAGCCCAGCGTATGGCCAAAACCATCCCGACTGCTTGTTTCATCCACAATTTTAATGTTGGTGACATTGCCGCCGCTGTTCGCCCCTACAAAAGCCCACTGGTTGCTGGAAAACCCTTCCCAGCCTTTCCAGTCAGCATGCCAGCTGGTCAGGTCTTTATAGGCTGCATTCGTCTCCTGTGAAGAAATCCGCTGTTGGGCAAACCATATCTCACCCTGTTGGCCATCCTCTGTCTGAATGCTCTCCAAAATTGAATAGGGACCAACCTGGATGGAAAGCATCGTTTGAGTCGCGCCGTCTTCCGCTGTAATCTGAAGGGTCATATCCGATGTAAGCGCCACATTCTGGTCCTGCTCCACTCCATTGTACATCACCTTTGCGGAAGCGCCCCAGCTCAGCTCCAGGGCATCCAGCAGATGCTTGACCTGGGCCAGATCGGGCACGTGAATACTGCCGCTTTGCCGCTCAAAGGGGGAGGACAAAATGTCTGCCTGTGTATTCATGGCGACCGTGTATATCTCTTGGCTGCCATCGCCTTTTTCAACAATCACTTTGCTGCCGCCTGGTACCTTTGTGCTCCCTGTCAGAGGCTGGCCTGCTGCATCCGTCAGCGTCAGGGACCACCCTTCGGGGACAATCAGATTGCTCAGGACAGTTTCAGCCGTATCTCCATTTACATGAGAGATGGTAAAACCCTGGACCTGATATTTGTCAGAACCAAGCCCTGTCAACTTGGTGTACTGATGGGCGCCCACGTCCGGCGTGACCCCCTGGGTGGAATTGCCGAAGAAATCCTGGTCTGCATATACGCCCTGACTTTCCATCTCAAAGAGGAACGAGGGGGTCTCAACCTTTGTGCCCGCACCGATGGCTGGGGAGCCGTCTTGCAGCTTGTATCCGTCCAGCGTATTCAGCGCGCTCCCCTGGGCATTGCCGGTCCCGCCCTTTCCGGGATCCACCATCAGAGACGCCCCCTCTGCGGCGCTCATCTGGACGTTCTTCTCCCCGGTGGGCACATTGTTGTAGTTTACAAAGATGTTGTTTGCATAGCTGCAGCTTCCGGTCTGCCAGTTCTCATCCTTGGGTGTGCTGCCGGCATAATAAATAATGTTGTTCTTCACATCCAGCGTGCCGTAGCTGCCGGAATTGGTGTACACAAAGGGCACGTTCTCCTTGATATAGAAAGTGTTGTTGTAGATGTTGGCGCGGGGACTGGTGGCCGCCACAATGATGCCTGTGCTGTCGTTCTGGCTGATATTGTAGCGGAACACGCTGTTGTAGGCGTGCTGGAGACAGATCATGAAGCAGCCGCCCTCATTGTCATGGCTGTAATTATACTGATAGACGGTCCCATCGCCCCAGTCGGCGTCCCAGGCCTGCCCGTCGCCGTTCCAGCCGCCGTCGTTATGGGTATTGTAGACCTCATTGT
>NZ_NFIQ01000105.1 GCF_002159455.1 Flavonifractor sp. An306 | reverse complement strand
GGAGGCGGAGGGGCGGGCTCCGGCTCGGAAATGCGGGTGTAGGCGGTGCCGTTGGGAATGTAGCGGTTATACATCCTCCATCCCCTCCTCTCTGCGCTCCTGGAAGAGCTGGAAGGCGGTGCGGATGACGCGGGAGAGCCTGGCGATCTTCACGGCCTGGTCCACCTTGGCCCGGCGCTCCGGGCGGAGGAAGGGCTTGAGGGCCTCCAGCAGGGCAGTTTTCCGGTCGTCGCTGCCGGTGTATTCCGACAAAAGGCGCATCCCCACCTGGAGCAGCCGGGGGTCCAGCTGCCCCAGGGCGGACAGGGGGTCGTCGGCCGGTTCCTCCGGGGGCGGAGCCTCCGGGCCGGCGGGCGGGTTCTCCTCCTGTCCGGAGAGGGCCTTCGCCGCCGACAGGATCTGCCCCATGGCCTGGGGATCGTTCAGAATGGCATTCAGCTTTTCCTCAAATTCTGCCATACCGATGCTCCCCTCCTCTGTGCGGCTGGACTGCCCGCGCTATTTTTTCTCCCCGGTCTGCTGATTGAGTTGCTGGAGCAGCCGGGCGCCCTCCTGGCTCCCCATGACTTGCTTGGCCAGGCTGGACAGGGCCTGCCGGTCCCCGTGGACCGCGGACTGGGCGGTGTGCTGGAGTTGGTCCCCGAATTTCTGGCTGAGGGTCTCCATCAGCCGCTTGGTGTCGGGGGACTGGAGCACCCGCTGCAGCAGGGCCTGGTCCTTCAGCAGAGCGGCCGCCTTGGGGTCTTTCATCAGTTCGTCCAGATTGGACTGGGGGATCTTCATACCATCAGCTCCATCTTCCTTATTTATAGTGGGTCTCGTGCCATTATATGAGCAAACCCTGAGAGGTGATTGCATGAAACTGCTGATTTTTTCCGACTCCCACGGTAATGTGGCCAATATGGAGGATGTGGTGCGCATGGAGCGCCCGGACCGGATCCTCCATCTGGGCGACCTGGTCCGTGACGCCCAGGCCCTTCAGGAGAAGTTCCCCGACATCCCGGTGACCCTGGTGCCGGGCAACTGCGACGGCCGGCGGCCTGACCTGCCGGAGGAGCGGATCTTTACGCTGGAGGACTGCAAGCTGCTGATGACCCACGGCCATATTTACCACGTGAAAATGGGTGCGGCCGCCGCCATTCGGGCGGCCCGCCAGGCGGGGGCGGGCCTGCTGTGCTTCGGACACACCCATGAGGCCGTCTGTGAGTTCCAGCAGGGGCTTTGGGTGGTCAATCCGGGCAGCATCGGCAGCCTGGCCAACCCCACCTATGCCGTGGCCATTCTGCAGGAGGACGGCGCGGTGTGCTATCTGAGTACCATGTAAGTCAGGAGGGAAAGAACCATGCTGCTTGCCATTGATGTGGGCAATACCAATATGGTATTTGGCATTTACGAGGGGGAGGAGCTGAAGGGCAGCTTCCGGCTGCAGACCGACGCCAACCGCACCTCCGACGAGATGGGACTGCTGATGTGCCAGTATTTCCAGCGCTTTGGGGTGTCTCTGGACCAGCTGGAGGACGTGGTGATCGGCTCGGTAGTGCCCCAGATCATGCACACTCTGTCCAACGCGGTGAAAAAGTACCTGGGTAAGGAGCCCCTGGTCATCGACGAGGACCTGGATCCCAGGCTGCCCTATATCCCTTGCGACAGCGACGAGCGGCTGGGCCCCGACCGGGCGGTGGCCGATATCGCCGCCATGGAGAAGTACGGCACGCCCCTCATCGTGCTGGACTTCGGCACCGCCACCACCCTGGACGCGGTGAGCGCCGACGGGGTGTACCTGGGAGGCTGCATCACCGCCGGGGTGCGGGTGTCCATTGACGGCCTGTTTCAGAAAACTGCCCTGCTGCCCCGGGTGGAGCTGGTGAAGCCGGATACGGTGCTGAGCACCACCGCCGTGGGGCAGATCCAGGCCGGTGCGGTGATGGGCTATATCGGCGCCATGGAATACCTGATCCGCCAGGCCAAGGCTGAGATGGGCGGGGAGGATATCAAGGTGATTGCCACCGGCGGCCTGGCCCGGATGGTGGCCGACAACACCCCCCTCATCGACGTGGTGGACCCACAGCTGGTGCTGGACGGCCTGCGTATCGTCTATCAGCGGGAGCGGAGCAAGTAAAGCAAAAAGCGTGCGGACCTGAGTCCGCACGCTTTTTTACTTACAGTCTGGACTGCCGGAACAGGAAGGTAACGGCAAACCACAGGGCCAGGTACAGGGTGATGGAGGCCCCGGCGGAGGAGCTGATGTGATAGGAGGTCATCAGCCCCGCGATACCCGCCACGATGGCGGCCAGAATGGAAATCAGATGGAACTGCCGCATGTTCCGGGCCAGGTTGCGCCCGGCGGCGGCGGGGAGGACCAGCAGGGAGTTGATCACCAGCAGGCCCACCCAGGTCATGGACACGGTGACCACCACGGCGATGGCCATGGAGAACACCGCCTCCTGCCAGAACACCTGCACCCCCCGGCTGTCGGCCAGGGCGGGGTGGATGGAGGAGAGCATCAGGCCGTTGAAGGAGGCCAGCCACAGCAGCACCACCACCAGCAGGATCACCGCCAGCAGACCGATCTTGGCGGGCTCCACGCTGAGGATGTCGCCGATGAGCAGACTGTTGAACTTGGTGAAGCTGCCCCCGTCCAGGGTGGCGATAAAGATGCCCAGGGCCACGGCGGTGGAGGAGAACACCCCGATCACCGTATCGCTGGCCATGTGGGATTTCCGGCGCACATAGGTGAACAGCAGGGCGAAGGCCGCCGCCAGCAGCACCGCCATCCACATGGGGTCGGCAAAGCCGCACAGGGTGCCGATGGCGATGCCGGTAAAGGCGGAGTGGCCCAGTGCGTCGGAGAAGAAGCTCATCCGGTTGGTGACCACCATGGTGCTCAGCAGGCCGAACAGGGGGGAGATCACCAGCACCGCCAGCAGGGCGTTTTTCATAAAGTACATGGAGCCGGGCGCCGCCCACTCAAAGGGCAGCAGCTCCACCAGGGAATACCACCATTCCATTACCGCCGCCCTCCTTTTCCCAGGTCCAGGTGGAAAACCGCCTGGAATTCCGGCGAGGAGAGCACCTCGGCAGGGGTGCCCACCTTCAGGATTTCGCTTTTCAGCAATAACACCTTGTCGGCGTACTGGTCCAGGGTGGCGAAATCGTGGGTGGAGAGGAGGATGGACAGGTCATACTTGGTGCGGATCTCGTCCAGCATGTCCAGCAGCTGCTTTTCCCCGTCGATGTCCACCCCGGACAGGGGCTCGTCCAGCACCAGAATGTGGGGCAGGGGCTCCAGAGCCAGGGCCAGCAGCACCCGCTGGAGCTCGCCGCCGGACAGGGCCCCCATCCGCTTGTCAATGAGGGAATCCCCGTGGACCCGGGCCAGACAGCCCGCCACCCGCTCCCGCAGCTTTTTGGGAGCGGGGAGGAACACAGGCCACTTGGAGATGGCGGCCGAGAAGAAGTCGAATACGCTCACCGGGTCTCCCCGGTCAAAGCTGGGGGACTGGGGTACGTAGCCGATAAGGGGGCGGGTCCTGTCGCCCCCCGCCCGCTGGAACTCGATGTCGCCGGTGTGGGGAATCTGGCCCAGAATGGTGCGGAACAGGGAGCTTTTTCCCGCCCCGTTGGGGCCGATCAGGGCCACGATCTCCCCGCAGTGGAGGTGGAAGGAGACGTTGTGAAGCACCTCCTCGCTGCCGAAGTTTACCCCCAGGTCGGTCACCTTCAGGCAGCAGGACCCGGCGCAGCCCGGGCCGGAATCGCCGTGTTTGTGTACGCTCATCCCAAGGCCTCCGCAATGGTGTCCATATTTTTCTCCATGGCATCGAGATAGGGCTGAATCCCGGCCCCATCGCCGCTCATGATCATATCCAGCTGGTAGACCGCGCAGCCCGTTTCCCGGGCGATGGCCTGGGCGGTGGCGTCGGAGCCGTTGACCTCGGTGAAGATGGCGGGGATGTCATATTCCGCAATCAGAGCCACAATCTCTTTGATTTCGGCGGCGGAGGCCTCCGCCCCCTCCTCCTCCTCAATGGCCTTCAGCAGGGTGAGGCCGTTTTCCTGGGAGAAATATTGAAAGCCGTCGTGGAAGGTGATGAGGTAGGGACAGGCCAACTCCGCCAGCCCGGTGTTGTCGGCGGACAGCTGGGCGGTGGCGGCGCTGCAATTTTCGGTGTACAGGTCCAGGTTGGCCTCGTCCACCTCGGCCAGCCCGTGCAGGATGTTGTTCATCATCACCCCGGCGGAGGCCTGGCTCATCCAGATGTGAGGGTCATACTCCGTGTCGTGGTCGTGACCCTCGTGGCCCATGGCGGGCAGCAGCTCGATGCCCTCCGAGCAGTCGATCACCGGCGCGTCGGAGGCGGCCAGAGCGTCGGCCATAAAGTCCTCCAGGCCCGCTCCGTTCATCACGATCACGTCGGCCCCCTCAATGGCCTTCATGTCGCTGACGGTAAGGGTATAGTCGTGGAGGCAGGAGGTCTGCTGGTTCACCAGCAGGCTGACCTCCACGCTGTCCACATCCTCGGTTACCGCCGTGGTGAACAGGTAGACCGGATAGGTGGTGGCCAGCACGTGGAGCTTGCCGTCGTCCTCCGGCTGGGTGGCGGCGGGCGACGAGCAGGCGGAGAGCAGGAGGCTCAGGGTGCAGGCCGCCGCGAGCAATTTTTTCATAGAGATCCCCTTGTCTAACAATAAAATAACGATATGCCGGGTAATTCCTACCCGGCATATCGTATTATACCGCAATTTTTCGCTTCTGTAAAACAATTCTTCTCATTGGGCCAGAAATTGTACCATCCAGTGGAGGGGCAGATAACCCGCGGCATAGCTGGCCAGGTTGGCACAGATGGCATAGGCCGCCCGGCGACCCTTGCCATGCTCCTTCAGCAGGAACAGATAGGCGGCCAGCTCCACCAGCAGGATGGGCACCTCAGCCACCACCAGGATCAAATAGTACAGGGGGTGGGAGCCCACACTGACCAGACTCGTCCCGATCCATAGGTGGAGTCCCGCCTGGGTGACCAGATTGACCAGAAGGAACACCAGCCAGTCCCGTCTGCTGCGGAACCCGAACAGCCACAGCAGGACCCCTTCCACCACCAGCGTGGGGAGAAAGGTGGAGAGGAACTGGGTGAGATAGTAGCCCGCCGTGGAGGTGGAGCGGGTGATGGTGTTGCTCTCATAGTCGTACACCAGCTCGGTGTGGAACACCGTCCGGGTGAAGGGCTCCGCCGTGGCCTGGGCCCCACCGGCGGAGGAGACGGCAATGCGGAAGGTCTCCGGCAGGCCAAAGTAGGTGAAGTGGTGAGCGCCGTCCTCGCCCGGCACCAGATCGCCGAACAGGGGCGGATTTGTGCCGTGGACCAGGGCGGGATACCAGCCCTCATCCTCCCAGCCCTCCAGACCCTCCAGCAGGGTGGGATCGTAGTCCTCCCGATGGATGTTGGGAGACCCATCCCCATCCTGCTGGAGCAGATCCAGATAGTACACCCCCTCCGGGGCGTTGACCACCGTAATGGTGAGGGATTGCTTGGGCCCCGTGTCGGCGGAGGCGGTACCTCCCAACAGGGCCAGACAGAGCAGGAGACTGGCGGTGAGGGAAAACACGCGTTTCATGTCGGGTCCTCCTTTCTGTGTGTTCTAACCAATACACACTTGAGAGGGGACAATAATTGCGTGGAGGAAAAATTATTTTGCGTAGTAGTTGATGAGGCAGCCGGCCAGCACGATGTCCCGCTCTTCCCGGGTCATGCCGGGCAGCTTCAGGGTGACGGCCTTCTCAGCCCCGTTCTGGAGCAGGGTGGCGGGAATCTCCTCCGCGCCGCTGTCCACGGCGGCGCGGACGCCGGGGATGTACAGCCTGTCGCCAGGCTGGATGTTCCAATCCTTCACGTTCTCAGCGATGAAGGGCAGCATACCCCAGTTCACCACGTTGGAGCGGTAGCGCTTGGTGGCGTACTCGGCGGCCAGGTTGGCCACGCCGCCCAGCACCCGCTGGCAGGAGGCGGCCTGCTCCCGGGCGGAGCCGTCGCCGGGCTTCAGGGCCATCACCAGGGAGCCCAGGCCGGTGTCCCTGCCGTCGTGGCCCATGAGGGCCGCCTTGACTTCGGGGGCCTCGGGGTCGGTGCGGCGCAGCTTCTCCACCGCCAGCACCTCCTTGGCACGGGGGACATACTGGGGGTCCTTCCGGCTCAGGGCGAACTCGGACAGCTTGATGGGGTTGGAGCGGTAGGAGGAGGTCTCGCCGGAGGGGATCAGCTCGTCGGTGGTGGTGACGGGGTCGTAAATGGCGGAGCACACGGTGAGCAGCAGGTTGTCCGGCAGGGCCACCTGCTCCGGCCAGTCGGCGATGTTGGGTCCAAATACCAGCTCCTGGCTGGGGTCGGCCTTGCCCACGCCGAAGTACACCCGGGCCTTGTAGGGGGTGTCGTCATAGGAGAAGGGCTCCACCGCGGGGTCCACGGGGGGAGCGGGCAGCTCATCGGCTCCGGTGAGCACGCCACCGTTTACTGCGGTGGCGGCGATGGAGCGGGCGTCCATCAGGGCCACGTAGGACACCTGGCCGTCGGAGGGCTTGGAGCCCTCCCGGTTGGGGAAGTTGCGGGTGGAGTGGCGGATGGAGAAGCCGCCGTTGGCGGGCACGTCGCCCGCGCCGAAGCAGGGGCCGCAGAAGCAGGAGCGGATGGAGGCGCCGGCGGCCATCAGGGAGGCGATGTACCCCTTCCGGGTCAGCTCCAGGTTGACGGGCTGGCTGGTGGGGTAGACGGAGAGCCAGAACTCGTCGGCGCCGATGGAGTGGCCATCCAGGATCTGGGCCGTCCGGACAATATTCTGATAGGTGCCGCCGGAGCAGCCGGCAATGACCCCCTGGTCCACGTGGAACTGGCCGTTTACGATCTTGTCCAGCAGGGAGGCGGGCTTGTTCTTCAGCTTGAGCTGATGCACCGTGTCCTCGTCCACCTGATGGAGCAGGTCCTTCATGTTCTCCTTGAACTCTCGGATGGTGTAGGCGTTGGAGGGGTGGAAGGGCAGGGCGATCATGGGCCGGACCTTGTCCAGCTCCACCTCGATCACCCCGTCATAGTAGGCCCCGTCGGCGGGAGCCTGGGGCTTGAACTCGCTCCCCCGGCCCAGCGCCGCCAGGTGGTCCTTCAGGGTGTCGTCGGCGGGCCACACGGAGGACAGGCAGGTGGTCTCGGTGGTCATCACGTCGATGCCGGAGCGGTAGTCCATGGACAGGCTGGCCACGCCGGGGCCGAAGAACTCCATGACGGCGTTTTTCACCACGCCGTCCTTGAAGGTGGAGCGGATGAGCTCCAGGGCCACGTCCTGGGGGCCCACTCCGGGGATGGGAGCGCCGGTGAGGTAAATGGCGATCACCTTGGGGTAGGCGACATTGTAGGTCTTGCTCAGCAGCTGCCGGGCCAGCTCGGGGCCGCCCTCGCCGATGGCCATGGTGCCGTAGGCGCCGTAGCGGGTGTGGGAGTCGGAGCCCAGGATCATCTTGCCCGGGGCGGCGTACCGCTCCCGCATGTAGGAGTGGATCACGCTCTGATGGGCGGGCACAAACTCACCGCCGTACTTCTTGGCGGCGGACAGGCCGAACACGTGGTCGTCCTCATTGATGGTGCCGCCCACGGCGCACAGGGAGTTGTGGCAGTTGGTGAGCACATAGGGCACGGGGAACTCCTGCATGCCGGAGGCCCGGGCAGTCTGGATGATGCCCACATAAGTAATGTCGTGGGAAGCCATGGCGTCAAATTTGATGGCCAGGCTGTCCATGGAGTCGCCGGTGTTGTGGGCCTTCAGGATGGCGTAGGCCATGGTGCCTCTTTTGGCCTCCTCCGGGGCGGGCAGGCCGGCGGCGGGGCCGTCCTGGGCGGGCAGGAAGGCGCCGTTTTTATAGTATGCGCCCTGTGGGGTAATTTTCAGCATGGGTATCCCCTCCGTTGTGATTCAAATTATATCTATCATACCAACAATTCGTGAGAAGTGCAAGCTGTTTTGCGTGGACTTGCAAATCAGGACAGCCAAAAATTTATGTCAACTTTTTTGTCCTAGCGCCTTGACGGGGTATAGGGAATACGGTAGAATAAAAACATATTTTGCCGAGGAGTTCTGTTATGAAAAAGGCCGTTTCCCTGCTTTTAACCCTGGTATTGCTGATTGGAATGGTGCCCGCCATGGCCGCCGGACCGGCGGGCGCCCTCTCCGTTTACTTTTATGAGGAATCCGCCGGACGCTATGGCCAACTGGTCCAGACCGACCGGGTGAACATCACGCTGGACGGGGCGGAGCTTACTCCGGAGGATGTGCCCGCGCTGGTGCAGTATCCCGAGGGGAAAAACGGACGCACCCTGGTGCCGGTGCGCCTGATCGCCGAGGCCCTGGGGGCCACCGTGACCTGGGTGCCCGATACCCGGCAGGCCATCCTGACGCAGGGGGAGGACGTCATTGTGCTCACCCTGGGCTCTGCCTCCGCCCTGGTCAACGGCCAGAGCGTGGAGCTGCCCGACGGGGTCCCCGCCGGGGTGGTGAAGTGGGACGGGAAGGAGAGCACCATGGTGCCCCTGCGCTTTGTCTCGGAGCAGCTGGGGGCGGAGGTAGCCTGGGACGGCGAAACCTTTACCGCCGTGATCACCTCTCCGGCGGGCCCGGAGCCCACGCCAAGCCCCACCCCCGTGCCCACGCCCACACCTACCCTGACGCC
>NZ_NFIQ01000104.1 GCF_002159455.1 Flavonifractor sp. An306 | reverse complement strand
AGAGGTTTGACACGTTCCCATTGTTCTGTTGTTAATTCATAGCATTTCATACCTCTAGTTTCGCATATCTGCTCCTTTTGTGCAACTTTTATTTTTCAAACAAACCCTAGCCGCTCAAAAAAAGCCCGTTCCAGTCGGCGGAGAGGTTCAGCCATGAGTATGAACTATACCATGTAAATAACCTTCATATTGCTTGCCGTTGCGCCCGGTGGGTCTGTGACCTGCCGGGCGCTTTTTGTCGTTTCCTGCGGTTGGGGTGGCTGTCCGTTGCCTTTCTCAAATTTTCTTTAAAAAGGAGGCGTTTAGCGGGCAGAACACGCTCCCGCAGGATTGGTAGTAGCGGAAAGGGAGAGAACCACCTGATCCCCCCATGGAAAGGAGGCTGAGGAAGATGACAGAGCCCATCCACAAGGGAAAGGATCTGCCGCCCGTTTGGGTGATCCATGCGGCCTCCAGCGGTGACAGCGAGGCCATGGAGCAAGTGCTGCGGTACTACGATGACTATATGAGCCGCCTGTGTACCTGTACCCTCTATGACAAGGACGGAACGCCTCATGTGTGCGTGGATGCCCACATGAAGCGCTGTCTGGAAACCCAACTGATTCGGGCTGTCGTTCGGAAATGGCTGCACCAGCACAGGCATCGGCAACCAGAAAAAGCTGCTGACCAAAGTGGCAAAAGAGAAAGGCTACACCAATCTGGTCCATTTCCTGGATGACGGTATCTCTGGCGTCACGATGGACCGTCCTGGTTTTGTGGACATGATCCGGCAGCTTGAACAGGGGCTGGCCGCCGCAGTATTTGTCAAAGACCTTTCCCGCTTGGGCTGTAATTACATTGAGGTTGGCAGACTGACTGAGGAATTTTTCCCGGATCATGACATTCGCTTGGTGGAAGTATCTGACAATATCGACACCGCTGAGAGCGAATTGGCGCTGATTCGCAGCCTGTGCAACGACTTCTACGCGCGCGATACCAGCAAGAAGATTCGGGTTGTTATGCGGGCCAAGGGAAACGTTGGAGAGCACCTTTGCTGGGTATCAGAAAGACCAGATGGATAAAAAGAAATGGATTGTGGACGAGGAAGCCGCGAAAAAACAACGGTTCCAAGAAGAGGAAAAGCAGGCCAAGAAGCGCAAGTGTGAAATTTTTCAAGTAAAAAAGCGCAGTGCCGAGCTTGACCGCTGAACAAGATCAAGCCGATTTCGCCAGCTTTACAGCCATTATGCGAAAATATGCGGGCATCAGGGAACTGACGCCCACCATCGTCAATGAGTTTGTAAAGAAGATTATCGTCCATGCGCCGGATAAGTCCAGCGGCCACCCCAGGCAGAAGATTGAACTGGTCTGGAACTTCATCGAAGAAGTCAACATACCGGGCGGCGATCAGACCGTGGAACGGCAAAGAAAAGGCAGGACGGCATGACCTTTTAGCCATGCCGCCCTGCGACAATCAAATTACTCCCTTATGGGGGCGTACCTTTCGTGAGGGTCTCCTTTATGCTCATATTGAACCCACTGATGGGGCGAGGTTTTGCCCACAATCCAGCGAAAAGACCGGCGGCGGCCATGCCGCAGATGCGGCCCAGACCGGCACACAGTGTTTTCCGGCGTCGTCTAGGTCCAGCCGGACGATGACCCGCGTCCCCACCGGGCTCCACATTGGCGTAGGCGCGGAGATAGCGGGGGTGCCGTGCCCCATGGAAGGCACGGCACGTATGGGAATCAGAACGGCTGTACCGTCATAACAAAGCGGGTCAGAATGGTTGCAACCTGCTCACGGGTAGCCAGCGCACCGGGGGTCAGCAGATTGTTGCCAGGACCTTGGATCAGGCCCTGCTCTACAGCCCAAGCCATGGCTGTCTGAGCCCAATCGCTGATGCTGTGGCTGTCGGAATAGCTGCTCAGATCATAAGTGACAGCAGGGCTTCCGGCATAACGCCAAAGCATGGTGACCAGTTGTTCTCTCGTGTGCGGGGCGTCCGCGTTGGTACCGTCGGAGATGCCGGATTCCATAGCCCACACTCTGCCAGCCTCGTACCAAGTGGAACCGGAGGTGGTGTCCACGCCGTCCATGCGTGCCAGGACAGTCCACAGCATGCCGCGGGTCATGTTGGCGCCGGGCGAGAAGGTAGTGCCGCTGGTGCCGTTAAACAGCTCACGGCTGGTGACAAAGTCAATGGAGTCGTTGGACCAGTGGCCGTTGGGGATATCCGAGAAGCTCCGGGCATTGTTGACCAACTTCACCGTATCGCCGTCGGACAGAGATACGGTCACGCCATTGTCGGACGGAATGGTGTCGCGCAGAAGCACCAGACTGCCGTCTGCCTTTTGCAGCATGGCCACCGTGCCGTAATCGGCGTTCGCTACAGGAATTTCCACGGCAACGTTCTTCTTGCCGCTCAGACCTACCGTGACCGCAGGGGCCTTCTCCGTGTCGGAGGACGCGGAGAGTGCGGGCAAGGGCAGAGACACAGGACGCTTTTGAGAGACGGCGGAGGATACCACATCGGCGGGGATGTTCACCTGGGCCGTGGTCTTACCACCGGTGGTGACGGTGGTGGAGGTGGCGCCGTTGGCCTCTTTGCGTGTGGTGGTAACGGTGCCGTCAGGCTTGGTCTCCACCGATTCAGAGGAACCGTTCGGACGCTTGGTCGTTTCGATCACAGTGCCATCGGCCTTAGTCACCGTGGTGGTGGTGGAACCGTCGGGATTTGAAATGGTCTCCGTCTTGTCGCTGGTGGAGGAGCCGCCCGAGCTGGAGCCGCTGCCGCTGCTACCGCCGCCGGAAGGTACGTCGCTGCAAACGATGTCGGCGCGGTCGCGGATGCGGATACGGGCCGGTTCTCCGGCAAAGGACGTATCGTAGGAGGCCAGACCGGTGGCGACGATGTAGCAGCCCTCTCTCAGTCCCTGTACCTCGGCGTCCTTGGTGATATAACCGTCGATAAAGACGCGGCCAATGGTTCCGGCGCTGTCGCGCACCAGGATGGTCTGGATAAGACCGTTGGCGGATTCAAACGATACCACGGTACCGCGCAGGGTAACCAGGCTGCCCAGATAAGAGCAGTCATTCAGCTGTGCAGCGGTGATCTCCTTGGGAGCGGGCATGGTGCCGGTGCCCACCTTGGTGATGGAGGAGACGGCAATCTGCCGCTCGCCCTGATAGGAGGAGGTGGTGCCGGTGATCCGGACCCGGTCGCCGATCTGGAAGTTGCCTGCCACGGGGAAAGCGTTGATTCCGGCGGTATCGTCCTGCACATAGATGCAGTCAAAGAATGCGGTGTCCTTGTCGTAGCCGGAGGCGTTGGACGTGACGATGCCCTCAATGGTGTACTTGACGCCTTCATTCTTTTGGGCCTGAACTTCCGAGATGGGGCTGATGATGGTGGGGTTGATGTAGTTTACGAGGTTTTCACAGATGTTGTAGTTGGAGTAGTTCTTTTCTGCGGCGGAGTCCACCTGGGCCTGGACCTCGAAGTTGGACAGGAAGGCCGCGCCGGAAACCACGATGAGGCCCTGGCCGGGCAGCTCTTCGGTAGCTAGGATCATCAGACGGTTGTCGCCGTCAGCCACGGGATAGGTGGGCACGGCATCGCCGCTGACGCCCATTGCGTCACTGTCCTTGGAGTAGGTGGTTGCATGGCCGTAGACCACGGGAGAAACGGTTTCCGGCAGGGTAGCCGTGGGCTGTCCAGAAGCATCTACCGCATAGATGGATGCACCGCCGTACTGGCTGAACAGCTGGGAATACTTGTTGTCGTTGGGATGGTTGGCGTCAAATTCCACACCTTCCATCAGGAAGTGATCCCAGTTGTAGGTGGAGAGGTAGAGCCGCTGGGACTGACCGCCATTGAGGGTGTCGTCCACCGTGGCGTCATCGCTGATGCGCAGGGAGGAACCCAGCGCTTCCAGAATCTTGTTCTGCTGGGCCGCCATGTGGTCCGCTTCCGGGAAGTCCTTGTAGCTCTCATAGTAATCCGACCAACCGGCCAGAAGCACCATGCCGCCGGCGGCATTGAATTCCTTCAGGGCGGCAATTTCCTCGTCGCTGTAGTTGTCGTAGGGCTCGCGCAGGGCATCACCGTCGCGGCGGGAAGGCGCCGTAAGCACGATGGCCCGATACTTGCCGTTGGCATTTTCACAGGCGGCCAGCAGATCTGCGCTGGTGTTCAGCTCCACGGTGCGCACGGCATACCCGGCGGCCAGGGTGCTGAAGTTACCCATGGACTTGTTGTAGTTGCCGTTGACGTACTCATTGTGGTGGGAGGCGTCGATGCCCACATAGACCAGTCTGGCCGCGTCCAGAACATCCAGCGTGATGTCACTGGTGTAGGTAAACTCCTTCCCATCCTGTACCAGGGCGACCGCCACGGTGATGGTGGTCAGGCGGGCTTCGGTGGGGACAAAGTCCCAGCTGACGGTCTGCGTAGAAGAAGCAGCCAGTTCACCCAGGCCGGTCTGGGTTCCCAGAACCTGGCCATTGCTGGTGTAGGTGATGGACTGGATGGTGGCGGGAGATGTCTCGCTGTTGAACAGGTTGGTATTCAGCTCCACAGCCTCGCCGGTGACGGGGATGGAGGTACCGCACTCCACAGAGGAGATACCCAGCTTCAGGGTCTCGCCTACCCAGACGGGGGCCGTGACGGCGATATCGCCGTCGCTCTGGGTTACGCGGATAAAATAGTAGGTGTAGTCGGCGGGGAGGGTGCAGGACAGGTTGCCGGCTTCCAGTTCGGAGGGATCACTCCAGGTATGGGCGACCTTGCCGGTGTTGACCACCACTTCCACCTTGGCGGTGGAATCGGAGGCGTCAGGGTCAAAAAGAGTGACATTGATGTTCACGGTCTCCGGAACCTGCTCAATGATGGAGCCGAGAACCTGGTCATTCAGGGTGTAGTTGATTTCCAGGTTCTTGTCTTCGGTGGCGTAGACGCGATAGTTGCGGATGGCCTCATAGATGCCATCCTGACTGAAATCATCCGTCAGAACTACGTCACGGGCGTCGTTGGCATTGCCCCACTTGCCCTTGTGGTTGTCCTGGTTGTTGGTGGGGGCCAGATGCCAGCCCTTATCCAGGGCCATGATGTAATAGGAGTAGCTGGGGAAGTAGCCGCCGGAGCCGATGGCGCCTTCGCCGTTGCCCACTTCCACCAGATACATCCGGGAATCGATGACGGGATCATAGTAGGCAAAATCCGCAAAGGTGCCGAAAGTGGCGCCGGGGTGGTTGAACTGGCTGATGGAATCGGCCAAGGCCTCGTTTTTCAGCAGTTCATAGTAGGCCTTCATACCGGCGTCGGATTCCTTGCTGTTGAGGGTCTTGTTGTTGCGGGAGACAAGGCCGGGGGTATTGAAGGTGTTGATATGGCCGGGGCCACCGGACCAGGTCATCTCAAAGCCGGCCAGGGCCACCCGGGTACCGGCGTACTGCTCATTGAACGCAGCTATCGTATTGCGGTAGGTGTTCCACTTGTCGAGGCTGGCTGCCGTCATCTGGCTGGGGTCATAGAGGGCGGCTTCGGGATTGACATCGCTGCTGGAGTCAAAGTAGTTGGAGTGATCCGTAAAGGCCACAAAGTCTACATTGGCGCTTTCCGGCAGGTTGGCCACATAGTCCAGGCCCTCCTGCAAGGTGCCTGCACCGTCGGAGTATTCGGCTGTGTGGGAGTGGAGCTGGCCGAAATAGAGCTGATACTGGGACGTGCCCACGGTAAAGTGCCATGTCTTGGAGATTTCTTTGCCGTCCTTCCGGGTAATGACGACTTGGACGGTACAGGTGCCGTCAGGCAGATCGGTTTCGGGGATATAGTAGCACCGATTGCCGTCGACGGAGGTGGGTACGGGGGCGCCATTGACCGACATCCACGTACCGAAGTTAAGCCCAACGTTGGAGAAGGTAACGCTGATTTCGGGCCGCTTGTCGTCACCGGTCTGAGAGCCGGCGGCGGGAGAGACGGCAGTGATGACCGGCTCATCCACTACGGTCAGCTTGGCGGTGCCGGTAAAGGGCACATCTTTGGTATCCGTGCCGGTGACCGTAATGGTCATTTCTCCTTCGGTCAGTTCATCGCCGGGAATGGTGAAAGAGTAGGTACCGTTGGTGTTGGTAAGCTGTGCCGGTGTCTCGCCGTATTTGGCCTCCAGCCCGTCCTTGACGCCGAAGATTGCGTCCACGGTAAAGGAAACCTTGTAATCCTGGCTGACATAGGCGTTGGGCAAATCGCTGAAGGTTACGACCGGCGCATTGACCACGCCGTCGGTGACAGTGAGACTACCATCCACTGTGTAGAACTGGAAGGTATAGATATCCTTATCGCTGTCGTTGTACAGGCTGTAGGTTTTATAAGAATCGCTGTAATACTCCAGATACTGGGAGTTTCCCTTGTATTTGGCGGTACGGCTCTCCAGAGTAAAGCCGCCGTTGTATTCCGCCAGCTTCCAGTCGGCATCTACGGAAGCGTCCTTGGAGTAGAACGAATTGCTTCCGGTGCCGTTGGAGCAGAGGTAGCCGTCGTGCTCGGTCTTAAAGCGCCACCATTCACCGTTCTGTTCTGCGGTGAATACGCGGCCGCCGTTGGCGGGCGTTGCGGTGGTGCCGCTAATGGTGGACGCGGCGTTGTTGATAGAGGGGCTGGTCACGTTGTCATCCTGTCCGGACAGAACGCCATTGGCGCCCACGTTATAAATAACAACGTTGTCGCCGTCTTGGAAAGGCAGTTCAACAGGAGGCTTTTCTGGAAGATCCGGCAGAGGATAGGCCTCCAGACTAAAGGTGCCGGCCTTATAGAACTGGAATGTGTAAATATTCTCTTTTGAGGGATTCATTCCATAGCAGGTAAAACTGCCCCCATAGTATTCCAGATATTGGGATTTACCGCCATAACTAGCGTTGACACTTTTAATAAAGTAGTTACCGGGGGCAGCGGATGAGGGCCGCTCCAGCTGATAGCTGGTATACTCGCTTTGCTCATCCACCAGGCGGACATGGGTGCCGTCCAGATAAAGGAAGCGGCCGTCCTCGGCATTTTGAAACACATAATTGTTGTTTTTATCGGTGTACACGCGCAGAACAGCGGTGTCTGCCGCTATGGTATACGCATTATCGGCCGAGGGAGCCGTTACGGCTGCCAACTGATCTTTTGTGTTGTATGGCTTAGTTTCGGTGCCCATGGCGCTATTGCCGCTGACGGAATAGATAACCACCAGGTCACCGGCGTTGATGGAATCTACTTTGGTAGCGGTGGTGGCGGCCAGTGCTACTGCGGGCCACAGAGGGAGCAGCATAACTGCGCTCAATACGACGGAGAGAACTTTTCTTAGACGTTTTCGCATTACAGGAACCATCCTTTCTGTAAGCAATACTGTGGTAAGCCGCGCTCCGGTTTTCGATGTGTGGGTGGTGGACGCACCTCCTCTGCTGTTGCGGAATCCTGTGAAAACAACGGGATGGACTTCTCCGCTCTCATTTTTGGGTACAGACCGATCCATTTTTACTGTTGTGCTTGCCGCCTGACAAAGGACTGGACCCCATTTCAGTCAGAGGAAGCAATAGTAAAATGATTTTATTTCATACTAGCAGAAAATAATGGGAAATGCAATTAGATTTTTATATAATTTAGACAAAATTACCGTAAAAAACGATAATGTAAGTTTTCAGGAAGGTCGACACCACAACGACCCGCGCAACAAAGTCCCGCAGGGGCGCAGCCAGCAGAAAACCCGTCATTTGGCAAATGGGGCATACACTGACTGCCAGGGGCCATAGGCCCCCAGCAATTCCTGCCACTGGGCGCCGCTTCGGACAATCAAGAGCATTCCATGGTTTGATCCGGTCCCCTTGTTCTTTTGTTAATTCATAGCGTTTTATGCCCCTAGTTTTACATATTGCGACCTATTGTGTAACTTTTATTTTTCAAACAAGGCCTAGATATATTATTTAACTCCCAATTCCCTTTTGTGTTCCCGGAGACTAAAATCCAGAAGCCGATGTAGAAATATTCATCTGGGGCATATGATTCCCCTCCCCCACCACCTCAAGTCTTGAAAGTCAATTCCTTGCGAGTTTTCTCTCTTGGTTTCGTCATAGCTGGTCGCTCCTTTCTGCCCGTAGGCATGGAAAAAGGGCAGTCGATTTTCTCGGCTGCCTTTGTGGGGAAACAAAGTTATTCTTCTGTGTTTGAATCAAGTGTTCCTGCACCGTCATCGGTATATAGGTCGGCAGGGATTGAACTAACAGCAAGTTGTTCTTCTGGCGACAAGGAATTATACCATTCAAGCCATTCAAGAGTTTCTTCGGTCAAGTCAGATTTGCTAAATGACTGTCCATTAAATTCAATGGTTCCATTAGAACCTATATCCCCAGAAATAGGGGTCAATGCCTTTAATAAATCTTCGCCTGTAACACCTAACTGAGCACCATCACTTGCAAATGGAATGTGCAACAAATATTCTCCGTCTACTTCATAAACATAAATACTCCTTTTTAAGATAAGTAGTGATTTCAAGAGAAATTGAAAAATCCCGTCGGTTTGTCGGAAATCCCGACAGCTTATTGAAATTCCTCATGCCGGCGGCGGTCATTTCCTCGCGGGTTTTCTCTCTCGGTTTCGTCATGGATGGTCACTCCTTTCTGCTCACGGGCAAAAGAAAAGGGCAGCCATTTCGATGATTGAAAATAGCTGCCCTCCAATGGGTGATGTTACAATTTTAGATTATTTATTATAAGCGTCTGTTAATTTTTCCTGCATTTCTGGTAAGGTATAAATTCCTCCGACTTCAATTTCTAACAGGTCAGGACGGGTGGGATAAGTGACAAACAAATCTTCTTCCGAGCGTTGCACCCAAACAATCACCGTCCTTAATCGAGTTGAATAAGTGACAATGTAATCAATATAGTCTATTTCAGAAATATCGTCCTCGATCATTGGATAAGTCAAACCGAAAAATCCACAAGGAACTGTTGCGTTGGCTGGCGGTGTAGCATCGTGATCTTTAGAGATGGCACCATCTTCCTCTGTATAGGCTGTATATGCCCCGCTCTCTCCATTGCTGGTGTCTTGAACAATATAAAGCACATCATTTGTTAGAGCTTGGCTATAATCAGTCATATCAGTTGCTAAAAACCAATCATTAGTCCTTAACAAATATGCTTTTATTGTGTTATCGCCTAACTGCGCCAAAATATCGGAAGGGATTTCTGACGAAAAATCCTCCCGATGTTCCGCAAACAATGTTGCGTCACCATTTCCGAAGCCACCACCGTCGGGATTAAACTTGTATGCAAAGTAAGTTCCAATACAAATTACAAAGCAAAGGCAAGCAGCCATAGTTCCCCACTT
>NZ_NFIQ01000103.1 GCF_002159455.1 Flavonifractor sp. An306 | reverse complement strand
CCACATCTTCCTGCCCTCCGCCCTGGCCGCCTCCGCGGGCATCCAGGCCTGGGGGGCCCCCCCACCTACCCCTGCGCCGGCCCCCCAGGCAACTCCCGCCCCCGCGTCTCAGAAGTCGGAGGGCGGCCCTCACCACAAGGAGAGCCTCATCAGCGTCAATCTGAACAAGCTGGATCAGCTGGCCGCTGTGGTGGGCGAAATTGTCATTACCGAATCCATGGTCACCGCCTCTCCCGATCTCAAGGGGCTGAAGCTGGACGCTTTCACCAAGTCCGCCCGGCAGCTGCGCAAGCTCACCGACGAGCTGCAGGACGTGTCCATGTCCCTGCGGATGGTTCCGGTCTCCGGCACCTTCCAGAAGATGAACCGCATTGTGCGGGATATGTGCAAAAAGCTGGGCAAGCAGGCCAAGCTGACCCTGGTGGGCGAGGACACCGAGGTGGACAAGACCATCGTGGACAGCATCGGCGACCCCATCATGCACATCGTCCGCAATTCCATGGACCACGGCATTGAGGAGACCCCTCAGGACCGTATCAACGCCGGCAAGGACCCGGTGGGTGAGATCATCCTCTCCGCCCGCCACACTGGCAGCGAGGTCATTATCGAAATCATCGACGACGGCCAGGGCGTCAATTACGACGCCGTGCTGGCCAAGGCCATTCGTAACGGGCTGGCCTTCCCCGATGTGGAATATTCCCACAAGGAGATCCTCAACTTCCTGATGGCCCCCGGCTTCTCCACCAACACGGAGGTCACCGAGTTCTCCGGCCGCGGCGTGGGCATGGACGTGGTCAAGCGGAACGTGGAGGAGGTGGGCGGCGTGGTCTCCATCTCCAGCGAGCCCGGCAAGGGCATGACCACCACCCTGAAAATCCCCCTGACCATGGCCATCATGGACGGTATGGAGGTGTCCGTGGGCGGGTCCATCTTCACCATCCCCATCCACAATATCCGTCAGTCCTTCAAAATCACTGAGGACGATCTGATCCGCGACGCCTCCGGCGGCGAGATGTTCAAGTGTATGGGCAGCTTTTATCCGGTCATCCGGATGCGGGATCTGTACCAGATGTCCGGCGGAGCCACCAAAATGGAGGACGGCATCCTCATCTGGCTGGATGCGGGCGATCTGTCCTACTGCCTGTTCGTAGACGAGCTGCTGGGCGAGCAGCAGGTGGTGGTCAAGCCCCTGCCCTCCTACCTCAACCACTTCAACATCAAGCCCAGAGGGATTGGCGGCTGTACCATTTTGGGCGACGGCAACATCAGCATCATCCTGGATGTGACCAACCTGTATACCTCTGCCCGGTAAAGGAGAAATTGATATGACGGAACAGGACGTTTTATACGGCGGCAACATGGCTGTAGACCCGGAAAGCCCTCCTGTACAGACACAGACGGAAAAATATCTGCTCTTTGTATCCAACAATCTGCTCTTCGGGGTTCCCGCCGCGGCAGTGGAGGAGATCATCACCAACCACACCATTACCAGCCTGCCCCTGGTGCCCGAGTATATCCGCGGCATCATCAACCTGCGGGGCCAGATTATCCCCATTGTGGATATCTGCTGCTTCCTGGGTCAGGACGAGGAGAGCAGCAGCTGCATCATCATTCTCCAGACCCAGGACACCCAGATTGGTATTCTGGTGGACCAGGTGGAGAAGATGGTGGATATTCCGGTAGGCTCCATTGTCCCCAGTCCCTCTCAGAGCGGGCAGAAGCTGGTCTGCGGCATGTGTTCTCTGGAGGATGGGCAGACCATGCTGGCCTTTGATTGCGCCCAGCTGCTGGAGCTCTCCTGACCGGAGGTGCGCTAAACCATGGACTCTTTTTTCAACAACCTGACCATTACCGACGCTGACTTTCAGCGCCTGGTCCGGTTTATCCATCAGAATTACGGCATTGACCTGAGCAAAAAACGGCAGCTGATCACCAGCCGGCTGTCCCATTCCCTGAAGGACCGGGGCTATCAGGACTTCAAGTCCTTCCTGGAGCATCTGTTCACCACCAAGGACCCGGATGACCTGGAGCTGGTGCTCAACAAGCTGACCACCAATTATACCTATTTTCTGCGGGAGAAGGAGCATTTTACCTTCTTCCAGAATACGGTCCTGCCAGAGCTGGAGCAGCGCCACCGCCGGGACAAAACCCTTGCCATTTGGAGCGCCGGCTGCTCCAGCGGCGAGGAGCCCTATACGCTGTCCATCTGTCTGAAGGAATATTTCGGAACCAACGCGGATAAATGGGACACGCGGGTGCTGGCCACTGACATCTCCCAGCAGGCCATGGCCAAGGCCAAGGCCGCCGTCTACCAGCCCCCCGCGGATATGCCAACCGAGTGGCTCCGCCGGTACTTTGTCAAAAACAAGACCGGCAGCGACTACACCGTGGCCCCGTCCATCCGCAACAACGTGATTTTCCGTACCTTCAACCTTATGGACCCCATCCAGTTCCGCCTGAAATTTGACGTGATTTTTTGCCGGAACGTGATGATCTACTTTGATCAAAACACTCGGGACGCTTTGGTCCGGCGTTTTTGTGACGCTATGAACCCCAACGGCTATCTCTTTATCAGCCACTCGGAATCCCTGGGTCAGACGCCTCTGTTCCAGATGGTGGCCCCGGCGGTGTACCGCAAAAAGTGAGGGCCGTCCCGCGTGTATGCAGGAAGGAGCCATCGTATCCATGCTTCCGAATCAACAAAAAAAAATCCGCATCCTGGTGGTGGATGATTCCGCTGTAGCCCGGACGTTTCTCGTCAAAGGACTGGCCACATACCCCAACATCGAGGTTGTGGGCTATGCCATCAACGCTCTGGATGCAAAAACAAAAATTCTCCGCCTCCACCCCGACGTTATGACGCTGGACGTGGAGATGCCCGGTACCAACGGCATTGACTTTCTGCGGCAGCTTCTGCCGGAGCACCCGCTGCCGGTGATCCTGGTGTCCAGTCTGAATCTGCGGGTCTTTGACGCACTGGCCGCCGGCGCGGTGGACTTTGTCCGTAAGCCGGACGGCGTGGAGAGCCGGGAGTCCTTTCTCCGCTCTCTGTCCCAGAAAATTGTGGTGGCCTCCTGCGCCAAGGTTTCGCCCTGCCGCATCCACGCCGCCGCCCACCAGGCAGCTGCTTCCACATCAGCTCCCACTGCCGCCGCTCCCGCCGCGCCTGTCGCTCCTCCCACTGCGCTGGGACACTCCAGCGGCATGAATCTGGACCAAACCATCATCGGACTGGGGGCCTCCACCGGCGGCACCGAGGCCACTCTGGAAGTGCTCAAGCGGCTGCCCGCCGACATTCCCGGCATGGTGATTGTCCAGCATATGCCCCCCGGATTTACTGGTATGTATGCCCAGCGGCTGAACAAGATCTGCGCCATGGAGGTGAGGGAGGCCAAGAACGGAGACGAGATCCACCGCGGTCTGGTACTGGTGGCTCCCGCCGACCTGCAGGCCCGGGTGGTACGTATGGGCAGCCGGTATACGCTGGCCTGCCAGCCTGGCGAAAAAGTCAGCGGACACCGTCCGTCGGTAGACGCTCTGTTTACCTCCATGGCCTCTCAGGTAAGGTGTCACATGGTGGGCATCATCATGACCGGCATGGGCCGGGACGGCGCCAGCGGCCTGCTGGAGATGCGTAAAGCTGGGGCCTACACCATCGGCCAGGATAAGGATTCCTGCGTGGTGTACGGTATGCCCTGTGTGGCCCACGAGATCGGCGCGGTTGCCATCCAGGCCTCCTGCGAAAACATCGCTGCTGTGTTGATGCAGCATCTGAAAACAGGAAAATAAATTTTGCTCTATGTATGAACATATCCCCCGGCTCTGTGCTACAGCACAGAGCCGGGGGATATGCTTTTATCAGCTCAAAAGCCATTCCAATTCCAGAGAAGTTGGCATGAAAGGCCTGTCGGAGTGTACTTTTTCCCCATGGAAATCGCTGCCTGCAGTTATATGCAGATCATACTTTGCCGCTAGGCCCAGATATTCCGACACCATCCTGGGCGTATGCTCAGGATAATAACACTCCAGACCTGCCAGCCCTGCCTCTTTCAGGTTCTTTAGCAAGGGCTCCAAATCCTCCATGGATAAGTTCAGCTGGCACGGATGCGCCAGCACAGCCTTGCCTCCAGACTGACAAATCGCAGCAATACAGTCCGCAGCATCCGCCTTAAAGCGTTCAATACGCTGGTACTCATCGGTATCAAGGTAGCGGTCAAAGGCCTCCCGCATGGAGGAGACATAGCCGTGGCGCACCATGACCTGGGCAAAGTGGGGACGGGCTACCAGGCCGCCCTGGGCCAGCTCCTCCACCTCCTGCAGATCAATGTGCATCCCCTTTTCCGCCAAAAACTGCACAATCCGGTACTTCCGTTCCGCCCGACTGTCTTTCAATGTGCGGCACAGGGTATCCATGGCTGGACAAACGGGGGCCAACCCCAGTCCCAAGATGTGCAGATGGCGGTCCTCCTTGGCACCCAATTCCACACCCCGCAGCACATGAATCCCAACTTGCTCGCCGGCTCGAACCGCTTCCTCCACTCCGTCTACCGTATCGTGGTCCGTAAGCGCCAGACATTCCACCCCGGCCTTCTGGGCCAATGCTACCATCTGCGCGGGAGGATACTGCCCATCAGAGGCAGAGGAATGGGTGTGAAGATCCGCCAACATCTGCATATGCTTCCCTCCTATGGTTTCACCGCCACAATGCGGATGACCGGCGGATCATCGTTCCCATAGGGTGCAAATCCAGTCTGCTCCTTGGCATATTCCACACGGAATCCACATTTTTGCAGGGACTGAAGCAGCTCGTCTCTGACAATAAACCGACGGTAGTGGTTATCATAAAAGAATGCGTTACGCTCTACTGCCTTTCCCTTCCCATAGAGAGGATCATTTACGCTGCGGACCTCAATAAAGAACTTTCCGCCGCTTTTCAGCGCTCCAAACATGGTCTGGAGCAGCAGTCTCTCCTGCTTCTGGTTGATGGCATGGATGGTAAAGCGACTGTAGGCATAATCATAGCTGTTTGGCTTGTGGGCGTCGCTGGCAATAAAATCACCGCATAGAAACCGGGCATTTTTCGCCGGCACCTGATTCAGCTGGTCAATGGCAGCCCGGGACAAATCAATTGCCACCACCTGCAATCCCTGTTCCGCAAAAAACAGTGCATCACGACCGTTTCCGCAGCCCAGCTCCACCAATGTCTTCCCCGGTTCCACCAAAGTGTCCACATACCGGGCAAAGGGCGAGGGCTCCGTGGAACAGAGACGGTTACAATAATATTGATTCCAGTAATCTGTATTGTCAATAGGGTTTTCCACAATATTGGGATAGAACACCCGCTCAATTTCTTCCACCAGTTCCAAAGGAGCGCGGTCCCCATCATTCTGGATAATCAAGTCCGGAGTTTTCGGCTCGTCAAACGGCAGGTCTACACCGACTACGTTATGGCCAGCGGTATATAGCCCTTTCTGGTTGCGCTGAATGAGGGTCTCCTTTTTCACCCGGATATAGATTTCCTTATAGTTGGGGATATGTTCCCGATTCCAGCGGCGCACGGAGTCAAACATGGCAATGGAGCAGCACACCACATCAATGCCCTGGTCAGAGAGCAGCTTACACACCCGGAAGATCCGCCCGGCCCAGCGCAACCGCTCCTCATGGGAGTAGCCTACATCCTCGCCAAAGGCCACCCGGATTTCATCCCCGTCCAAATAGACTGCGTTTGGCTTGGTGGCTTTCAGTCGCCGGTAAAACAGGCCACCCACGGTGGTCTTGCCCGCCCCGGACAGGCCGGTAAAGAAATAAACCGTTCCTTTATTATCCATCCCTGCCCCTCCTCAATGATATAGCGGATTTTCCAGCAGGGCTGGATCCAATTTTAATGGCGTCATTAAGCGTAGCGGTTGTCCATTTTTATTTACGAAACGAAGCCCCTCCTGCAGTTTGATAGCAAGGTTATATCGCTCTTTACTGGCATCTTTTAGGCGTTCATCCAAACGACGCTTCACTTCTTCCTCCGACATAGGTTCTTGGTCATCCGCTCTCCGCAATTTGGCGTAAAATTTGCGCCGGGAACCAGTAATAAACGCATTCAGGGTTGAAAAGTGTTCGATTTTATCCCGGATCCAATTTGCATCCACCGACTCCCCCTTATAATAATGGAAATCATATCCATAGCATTCATACGCATCCCGCAGGAAATACTCCAAAAACGCCCGTTCCTCATCATTGGCATACTCATCATAGGTACGGTAGACGGTGGCTGCATCAAAGCCCAGCACATTTCCCTCCAGGGATTCTGGGTTTAAACCACTCTTTCCGGAACAGTAAGTCATACTTTCCGTATATGGAATATCCAGGAATTTTGCCAGTGCCGTAAAGGTGGCCTTTGGATTCAACTTGCCATCTTCAAAGCGCACCAAAACGCTGTCGTGATAGAGCCGATCTTGAGGATCGATCATAAAGCTGCGGTTTTTCAACCGCTCCATCATTACATCGCTCCCCACCTTCAGATTCGGTTTCCCGTCGTCTGTCAGTTCCTTGGCTAGCTGCTCCTCCATAAAACGTATGGTAGCCGCATAGCTGGTGGTTATACGCCGCATGGGAGTAAAAGTCTTGATGTATTTGAAGGACTGAAACAGCTTGGAGGCATGGATCTGATCATACTGCTCCGAGGAGAGCAGTGTAGTCCCCTTTTGATCGGTCACCTCAACCTTATAGATAATATTGCGAAAATGAGGCTGCAAAAATATAGCTGGCACAATGCGGGAAGCGCGATCCAGCCCACGGCAACAGTTTTCATCCCCCATCATCATACCAAGCAATGCATCCTTGTCGGTAATTTGCTGCATGCCTTTCAGCCATGAGGGAATGGGCAGCCCCGCCTGCCTGGTCCTTTTGAACTGGCGACGGAATTTGGCATAGATGTTCGGAAACTCATCGAACATAACTGATTCCAGTGAAATCAGATTGGGATGGTTGTGAAATATCTCATTGAAAAAATCTCCGCCGTTATGCGCCGCCAATTGGGTGTGCCAAATAAGACGGTTAATCTCTCTGACATGAACGGGTTTCAGAGGATATTTGCTGTAATCGATTCCAAAACGCGCTTGAAAATCGATCGGATACTGGCTGACTTCCTCCTCCATCAGAAACACCAACTTCTCCTCCTTGAGCAAGGGGACGAAGTTTAAGCATTGAAGGTAGGCGCAAAATACATCCCAATTTGTATAGTGGAGATATATGTGGTTCTCCCGCCCCACCCACTCGCTCTTCCGCACATTGTCATTTAAATATTCCAGTTGATACTGGGAATAAACATCCTTAGCCAGGATGGGATTTTCCAAATCACTGAAGAAGTTGCGGTCAATTACGGTATCATTAAAATTGACGTATGCCCCAAACCGGTTCTCCGCCCGGTAAAAGGGAATAAAACCTTTGTCATCAAAGGGAAAAAATTGTATCGGGAGCTGGTCAAAATCCGGAAACCCCTTTCGAAACAAGTAGGGGTATACTTTGAAATGCTCACAATTCTCCCGGTAGCACCGTCGCTGTTCTTTTACATTCGGCAGATAAAAGGCCTGGGTCATAAGGTCAAGCAGCTCCGCTTGAAAATGCCCCCGGTTATATAGGGAGACAAAGGTGGTATAGGCAACCTGGTACTCCCCCTGGGAGAAAAAGATATAACTGGCCGCTTCCATTTCTTCTTCCGGAGTCTTTTCCTCTTGTCCCAGCACCAGGGTATACGCCTTTTGGGCGTCCTCCACCTGCTTGTATTCCGCCAATTTTCTGGCCAGTTCAATGGTTTTCATAGTATGTCTCCTCTGTCAGATGCATAAGAAAAGCGGGGCGGGCATTTGCCCGCCCCGCTTTTGCAACTCGGGATTCTAAATAAGACGAACCAACCGCTGATCTTACTGCAGCAGCTGCAGCACGCCCTGAGGCACGGAGTTGGCCTGGGCCAGCATGGCCTGAGCGGACTGGATCAGGATGTTGTTCTTGGTGTAGGACATCATCTCGTCAGCGATGTCGGTGTCGCGGATGGTGGACTCGGCATCCTGGATGTTCTCCTGCATCACGGACAGGTTGTTGATGGTGTGGTCCAGACGGTTCTGGGTAGCACCCAGGGTACCACGGACGTCGGACACATAGTTGATGGCGTCCTTGATCTGGTCCAGAGCGGCGGCAGCGCCAGACTGAGTGCCGATGTCCAGGCTGGAGAGGCCCAGAGCAGCAATATGGCAGTCCTTGATGGCCACGTTCAGCTGGTTGAAGCTGTCGCTGGTGTCGCCGATCTGCAGGGTCAGGGAGTTGCCGGTCAGGCTCAGAGTGTCCTTGGTGAACAGAATGTCGGTAGCCGAGATACCAGCAGTGGCATTCGAAGCCTCCACAGCGGTCTCCATGCCGGTAACACGAGTGATCTCAGCAGCAATCTGATTGGCATGAGTCGCATTGGCAACGCTAGCAGCACCAATGTCAATGATGGTAACATCGCTGCCCAGACCCTTGATCTGGTCGTTGGTCAGAGCATTGCCCACCAGGAACTTATGGCCGTCCAGCTCAAAGATCTTAGCCTGCAGGTCCTCCAGAGTATCGCTGGAAGCACCCACCGCAAGGCCTGCAGCGTCGAACTTCTGCATGGAGTCCTTGGCAGCGGTGGTTACCGTGGCATTGGCGCCCATAGAAGCGGCAAAGGCAGGACTATCCTTGCCAATGGAGAAGTTGTGGCTGACGCCGGTGGACAGCACCTGGGCGCCGGCAGTACCTTCCGTACGGGCAGTAAACTGAAGCTTAGTACCAGTCACCGCCACATCAAAGGCCTCGGTAAAGTTCTTGTCCGCCTTCAGGCTGGCCAGAATGGCGTTCTGCACTTTGCTCGCGCTCAGAGTGCCACTAGAGGCCAGATAATACTTGTTGCCGTTGGCGTCCTCAAAATAGTTCTTGGAGGCGCTGGCAGCATTGTCCACGCCGGTGCCGTCGCCCTGATAAGTCAGCTTAACAGTGGTGGTCTGCTCCTTGCCGTTACCGTCCTTCCAGGTAACGGTGTAGTCCATGCTCTTGCCGATATCGGCAGTGGTCAGGCCAGCCAGGTTGGCAGTTTTGGCCATGCTGGCGGTAGTATACACGCCCTTGATGGCAACGCTGTTGTCCATGGCCACATTGTCCACCTGGGAACCGCCGGACAGGGAGCCGTCCAGCAGCTGGATGCCGTTGAAGTTGGCGGAATCGGCGATACGGTCGATTTCGGTCTTCAGCTGGGTGACTTCCTTCTGCAGCTGGGCGCGGTCGGTCTCGTTCTCGTAGGTGCCGTTGGCGGACTGCTCAGCCAGGGAGTACATACGGTTGAGCATGTCGTGAACCTCAGTCAGGGCGCCCTCAGCGGTCTGCACCA
>NZ_NFIQ01000102.1 GCF_002159455.1 Flavonifractor sp. An306 | reverse complement strand
AAGCCTGTATATGGACAAAAAACGCCGCCTCACCTGTGAGGGCAGGCAAGGCGGCAGAAGGGGGGGTACAGGGTATGAGGTATCAAAATGGGTACTGGTATTACCGTGGAAAACGGTATGCCACCCTCAAAGAAGCCATAAAGACCGTCTGGCCCAAAGGCTAAACCCTACCCCCGGCTCACAGTATAGCACATTAGGCTGGTAAGGGTCAATGGGGGAGCGGTGATTTGCCGCCCCCCATCCCGTCACTAAATACCCTAAATACACTAAATTGGGAGGAAGCAATATGAAAGTAACAGTAAAGGACGTGCTGGCGCTGCTGCCGAACACAAAGGAGATATACCTTGTGTGGGATGGGAGCGTGTTCCAGCGTAGTCCATTTAATGCCCTGGACATGGATGCTTATGGGGACTACATGGTTGGGAGCATCTGCCCTACTGAGGAGGGCGGGGTTGAGATTGTCCTTGCGGCACAGCCTATAAAGGTCAGCCGCATAAAAGTTGCACATTCCATGAATAATATGCATAAATAAGTGAATAAATATAAGTAGCGCAGGAGGGACAAAACCTTTCCTGCGCTACTCATTTTGAGAAAAAAGAAGTGATATTTGAACGTAAATCAATTATATCACAACTTATTGAGATATTCAAGGGTGAATAATAGGGGGTGCGGTACTACACTCTTTTTTCGATTAAATATTCACGAAAAGCGTACTTGAAAACCATCCCCGCCTATAGCAAGAGGGGGGCGCTGGTTGCGTCCCCCTTCTGCTGCTGCGGTTATGCTCTTGCGTGGATGCGGGCTAACTGGTAGGTCGCCTCATCCTCGATGCTGGCATTATACCAGCTTACCCCATCTGTATCCCGATAACTAAGCGGCTCCGGGTCAAGCTCAAACGCTGGCCCCCAGCACAGCTTTTGCCCGTCCTCCACGGCGTATTTGTGGCCTCTTAACCAGCTAATGGCCTTGTCACGGGTCTGCTGGAAGTCCTGCCAATCGCCGCTCTTAAAGGATGTCTCCGGGATGAACAGGCTCACCACGTCCTTGCCCGTCGCCCGTGCCCTGGGCTGGTACGTTCCCGACCCGTGACCCGGCTGGGGCGCTACCTTGTATTGGTCAGTAACGTCCGGGCTGCGGCTTGTCATCCGTCTGACAAAGGCATCCAGCTGCCGCTGCTTCTCCGCCTCTTCTTTGAGTGTATTGTTAATGTAGTTGTCCATTACCTCACTAATGTGGAATTTACCCATGAGTCTGCACCCCCTTTCCACGATGGGCACCAGCTTGTGCAAGTGCCCGCTTTTGGGTGCATCGCTCGCAATAGACCTGTACGTTTTCTAGGTCGCCGTCTGTCTGCATGATGAGGTCTGGCAGGTCAACCGGATGCAGCACGCCGCACATTGGGCACTTGGCAAATGTGTTGCCTAAGCCAATAGGGATCTTTTTCTTTCCACTCATAGCATAAATCATAAAATCACTCCTTTTAATATTGCACACAGGTTGCCCGTGTGGTATACTGGTCTCATCGACGATATTGATAAGCGTTAGCCGCTATCCCGGTATGTCTGCCGCCGGGGTGGCGGCTATTGCTTTATCGTACAGGCTAATCCAATCGTCGAGCCGCATTGTGACCATCCAGTTTGATCTATTGCGACGGTGGAACACTACGGGCAGTCCGTCTCGGAAGTGGTCAGCGTCACGCTCGGCTTGTGCCATTGCTGCGTGTATGTTTAGCCGCTCGTTGCGCTTGCACTCCACATGGATGTGTGGCAATCCCGTAAGGTCTGGTGTGGCTCCATAGCTCACAGCCTGGCCCGGCTGCACGTCGTACCCGTGGGTCTGTAGCATCTTGGCTAACTCCAGCTCGCCCGCTCGGCCCTTCCGTTGAGAGGTTCGTCCGCTCATTTTCAGCCTCCAATCTCTAGGGACAAAAGGGACAAAAGGGACAGAAGTATGTCCCGTATTTGGCTTTTGGCCCTTTTGGCCCTTTTGTCACAGGGGGTTGACCAATATTTTTGTGGTTGGTCTGCCTCCCGTTGATACATTAACTTCCCGCACATACCCCATATCAGATAGGGTAGATAGTGCTGGCTCCATGTCCTCTGCCTTGCGGAAATGCCCTTTGCAAAGCCTATACAGGTCACGCTTGCTGATCTCCTGTCCACCGTGGGCCTGGATGCGCCGCCAGAGATACCGGGCCTCTGCCTGTGACTGATCGCCGCCCATAAGGCCGTAGGCTGCTTGTGCATGGGATACAAGGCACTCTGATAAGGCCGTAGCCCTAACCATAATCTCCGGCGGTATTGGGGTTGCCGTTGGTGTGGGGCAGTCAGCGACGTGCAACAATGCCGCAATCCTTAACATAGACCCCACACATTTGCCGCCCCAGTCCCGCATTGTATAAAGGTCACCATCAGGGCCTAACCGCCGCTCAATGTGGGACTGGTACGCCCGTCTGATCTCGCTGGCCTCTGGGGACAGTGTAATTGTCCCGCTGTCCTGATCGGCAAGCATCCGTTTGATGGTGGCCCGGTACGCGCCCTTGACGCTATCAGGCACAGGAGGAGGGTCAATATCACGGTGGCCTACCTTGCTTTTGCAGATAGCGTATAAGTAGCGCCCGCACAGGCCACGTCCCCTAAAGGTGTTGTTGCTCATAATCCCGCTTATAATGTCCGGCTGCACAGTCAGCAGCATGGTCAAGCGGGGGTTGGGGATGTGGTTGGGGGGTCTGCCGATACGGTCAACGGTCAGTGGGTCGCCAGCGTGGGCTTTGAGGTACACGTCAAGGTTGGTTCCCCTATCGTATCGGCCCGACATTACATCAAATATACCGCCCTCCGCTGACACCACAGTAATACAGCCGCCTTGCTGCTCCATAAGGTCAACCAACTTTTCCGGGGTGGCATCGTCCACCAATAGCCGATAGGGATACACCAGCTCCGAGCGGGCTTGCTCCGCCTCCTGGGCTGCGTTGAGCACATCATCAAGGGCAGCTTTACCGTTGGCAAATTTGCTTTCTGCGGCCTGGTGGGCCTTCTCAAGGGCGCTTGCACGAGCCTTGCTCTGGGCCACGTCTGCGGCCTCTGCCGTCCGTCTCTCTGCTTCGCACTCAATGGCCGGGCGGGTTAATGCTGATATGACGGCACTTTTTCTCTCTCCGGGGGGCGCTACGGCCACAGCATAAAGGCATAGCGGCTCCCACCAGTCCTGTGTCACCTGCACCGTGTAACGGCTCTGTGCTGTCATTGCCAGCACCCCCAGCGACAACACACCGGCCATCTCCGGCGGGGTCTGCGTGGCGGTGGCTAGGGTCTCCACATAGTCCTTTACCGGGCCTGGGAGTGCCCATACCGGGAACTCCGGTGGCTCCGGCGCATTGTCAAACGGAATGGGCTGGCCCCAGTCCTCTTGCGCTAGTTCCTGCGCTACTTCACCTGAGAAGTTTTTAAAATCGACGATATTGATAATGCCACCCGCTTTCTGTCTATAAAAAGTTGCATTTGTTCCGCTGGCGTGCCGTGGGAGAGTGTATCGGCCATGGCCTCCAGCCGCTCCCGCTGCCGGATTGCCTCCTCCTCCTGGGGGGTGAGGTTGGCCCAATCAGCAGTATTTGCAACTCTTATACACGAATTAAGTTGATTTATTGTGTTTTCTCGCCACTTTTCAAATCTTTTGTGCAATTCTCTAGTGCGCTGCCGCTCCTGGGCCTCTGCTCTCTGCTGGGGGGTGATCTCCCCGGATAGGGCCAGCCCCAGCCCAAAATCCATGTTGATGCGCTGCAACGCCTCCCAGTAGGTGCCGCCAAACAGGCCCCGCACCAGGTCAACGGCATCACCGCTTGCGCCACACGACCAGCAGCGGAACCGACCCCCTTTAAAGGTCATGCTTGGCCGGTGGTCGTTATGAAATGGGCACAAGGCTTTTCCGTGGCGGTCTATTGCTATCCCGTAGTGCCTGGCGGCATCCTGGGCGGTCACTTGCTCCCGGACAGCCTCAAACGGGTCACAGCCCAACCTTCCGCACCTCCCCAGGCCGTTGGGTGCGCTTTTCAGCCCCAAGAAGTTCATCTAGCGCCGTGTCGGCGTTGATCAGCGAGCGACGGCCCACCCGATAGGAGCGGATTGCGCCATCGGCTACCGCTGACTTTATGGCGGTGAGGCCCATAGCGTTGTTGGGGTCTGCTTCTCGCATTTCCCGCCAAAATTGTTTAACCGTCCGTAATCTCATGTTTTTGCTCCTTTCTTGCTGAAAAAGTTATCAAAATATGCAAAAAGGGGCCACTACCAACTATAAAGTCAGTAGTGGCCCCAATCAGCCCTTCTCACTGTGCCAATTCACAGGAGGTCATTATTTGCTTTTCTGGCCTAACTTTAGCATATCTTCCGCAAACTGTCAATACCCATTTTATCCTTTTTGTTTGTCCTTTGTTTGTCCTTTACCTGGCCTTTCCTGTACTCTCCTTAATATTCCTAAATCATCACATATCTATGGCGTTTCCAGTCCTTTTATACCTGTGAATACTTACACATACACCTGTATTTAATATGGCTGATGTCAAACATGAGCGCCTTTCTCCTTTCAGCGGCTCAGGAAGGCCTCCAGCTTGGCGCCGTCCTGATAGCCGTAGCCGTACAGCCGGTCCAGAGCCAGCCCGTTGCGGCGCAGGGTGCTGATGCCGTCGATATCCGCCGGGGCCAGCAGCAGGGCTTTGCCCTGCTCCTCCAGAGCCAGCACCTCCTCCACCGCCTGGTTGTAATTCAGGTGGCGCTGGAGAAGGGCCTCCAGGGTCTTGGGGTAGTGGTGGAGGGCCAGCCGGGCCGCTCCGGGGTGGCTCAGGGGCGGCCGGCGGAAGTCCCGGGGCCGGGTGAGCAGCACCACCACCCTGTCGCACCCGTCCGCCAGGGCGCGGCGGTAGGGCACCGGGTCGGCCACCCCGCCGTCGAAGTAGGGCACCCCGTTGATCCGGTAGGGCCGGCAGGCGATGGGCAGGCAGCAGGAGGCCTTGACCACCGAGAAGTCGTCAGGGTGTACGTCGTCTTTGGTAAAATAGCGGGGCAGCCCGGTGTAGGCGTCGGTGGCCACCGCCACATATTGGCTGGAGCTGGCGGCAAAGGCCTCATAGTCCACCGGATCCTCCCCGTGGGAGTCGCTGAGGGTGGAGTAGATATAGTCCACGTCCACGTAGGAGCCGGTGGTCACAAAGTTGTGTAGGCTCATATACTCCCGGCGGTTGGCGTAGTTGGTGTAAAACCTGCGGTTGCGCCCCCGCTGTCCCGCCAGGAAGGAGACCAGGTTGGCGCTTCCGGCGGATACGCCCAGGCAATAGTCGATGGAAATATGGTGGTCCAGCAGATAGTCGTAAATTCCGGCGGTGTAAATGCCCCGCATTCCGCCGCCCACGTCGATGATCCCGACCATAAGATACCGCCTCCCCGGATAAAGTAAAAAAGCCTTGAAACCCAATGGTTTCAAGGCTTTCTGGTGCGCGAGGCGGGACTTGAACCCGCACGTGCGTAATGCACACTAGAACCTGAATCTAGCGAGTCTGCCAATTCCACCACTCGCGCATATGGTGCGGATGACGGGACTCGAACCCGTACGGCCGTGGGCCACTAGCACCTCAAGCTAGCCAGTCTACCAGTTCCAGCACATCCGCAAAACACAGCCCTCAAAAGACTGCTTGATTATTATAGCGGGCCGGGGAGGATTTGTCAACCTTAATTCTCAGGATGTCCGGGAAAAAATTTGGAGAAAGAACAAAAAAACTGTTGACAACCGGGCGCGGGCGTGGTAATATAAATCTCGCGCTGAGGCGCAGCACAAATCAAATATGCGCGAGTGGTGGAATTGGCAGACTCGCTAGATTCAGGTTCTAGTGTGCATTACGCACGTGCGGGTTCAAGTCCCGCCTCGCGCACCAACAAATGATCCGGACCTTTTCCGAAAGGAAAGAGGTTCGGATCATTTGTTTTATTCACATTCTGTACCGGCATCAGGGCCGGGAAAGGGGAGAGAACTGCCATGACACTGATATTAAGCGACAGGCCGCTCCACATACCGGACATGGACCAGAGCACCACAGAGCTGATTGACCTGTCCGCTTTGAAGATTGCCAACTGTGTGGGCTGTTTTGGCTGCTGGACCAAGACGCCGGGGAAGTGCGTCATCCGGGACGACGCGGTGGGGGTGTACCCCCGCATTGCGGCCAGTGACCGGGTGCTGTATGTCAGCCGGGTGAAATACGGCAGCTATGACACGGTGATGAAAACCATGCTGGAGCGGGCCATTCCGGTGCAGCAGGCGTTTATCCGCCTGCTGGACGGGGAGACCCACCATGTACAGCGGGCGGTGGCCCCCAAGCAGGCGGTGATCCTGGGCTACGGGGACACGTCGGCCGAGGAGCGGGAGATTTTCCGGCAGCTGGTGGCCCGCAACGCCAAGAATATGAACTTCGCCCAGTATCGGGTGGAATTTGCGCCGGAGGATGCCGTGGAGCAGGTGGTACGGGAGGAGGTGGCGTCATGGGCAAGATCCTGATGCTGAACGGGAGCCCCAGAGCGCCCCGGTCCAACTCCAAGCAATACGCCGAGCTGTTTTCACGGGGCTGCAAATGGGACGCCGAGTATGCCGCCATTACCCGGACCAACCATCTGGAGCTCTGCCAGCGGCTGGAGGAATTCAGCGACCTTTTGTTTGTGTTCCCCCTCTACGCCGACTGCCTTCCTGTGACGCTGCTCCACTTTTTAAAGACCCTGGAGGCCCATCCTCCGCAGCGCAAGCCCACGGTGTCCGTGCTGATCAACTGCGGCTTTCTGGAGCCGGAGCAGAACGAGCTGGCGGTGAAGATCCTGGAGCTGTACTGCCGGCAAAACGGCTACCCCTTCGGCTCCGTGCTGGCCATTGGCGGCGGCGAGGCCATTCTGGGCACGCCATTCCGGATTTTGGTCCGCTCCAGGCTGAAAAAGCTGGCGGCCTCGCTGGAGAGAGGGGCTTATGGGCGCTGGAAGGTGACCATGCCCATCTCCAAGGGGATGTTTTTGAAGGCATCCACCAAATACTGGCTCAGCTATGGGGCGAAAAACGGCGTCACCGGGGAGCAGATGGCCACCATGCGGATTGAGGAATAGGGGCTGTCCTTGTCTTTTGCGCCCGTATCCCCTATAATAATGTCTGCTGAATAAACCGCAAAGCGGTTGGCTTTGTTCAGTACGCATTATAAAAAAACCGATAACGGCCCTGAGCGGGTCATAAAGGGGGAATTTCCATGGCAGGCGGAATCTTCAATCCCGAAAACGGGTTTTACCGCGTGACCGAGAAGCTGGTGGACCTGGTGCTGCTCAGCGTATTCTGGCTGTTCTGCTGCATTCCGGTGGTGACCATTGGCCCCTCCACCGCGGCCCTCTATGATGCGGTGGTGCGCTGCCTCCGCCGGGATGAGCGCAACAGCTGGGCCATCTTCTTCCGCACATTTCGGGCGAATTTAAAGGTAGGGATCCTGACCACCCTGGTGCTGCTGCCGGTGGCGGTGCTGCTGGTGTTTCTCCAGGGCCTGCTCTACCAGACCGCGGGGTCGTCGGCGGGCTATGTGCTCTATGTGGCCTATCAGTTTTTTCTCCTGCTGCCGCTGGGGATGAGCTGCTATCTCTTTCCGGTGCTGTCCCGGTTCACCTTCCGCACCGGAGGGCTGCTGCTCAACTGCGCCAAGCTGGCCGTGGCCCATCTGCCCTCCACCATCCTGATGGGGCTGCTGCTGGCCCTGGCCATCTGGTGCTGCTCCTATGTTCCGGTGCTGGCCGCCGTGCTGCCCACCCTGCTGGCCCTGGCCCACTCCTGGCCGTTGGAGCGGATCTTCCGGCCCTATATCCAGGCCCAGCAGGCTGCCCGGCAGGAGGAGTGATCAAGCCGCCGGCCTTCCGGAGCCGGAGGCGCGGAATGTATGCGGAGTCCCGCAGACACCCCTCTTTTTGGTGCCAAAAAGAGCGATGTGGAAACAGCAAAGTTGTGTTATAATGTCGTTGTCAACACAAGGGGAAATCCTTGTGCCGGAAGATGAGGAGGCGTCAGACATGAAAAAACACCTGCTGCGGCTGCTGCTGTGCGCTGGCCTGCTGGCCGGCCTGTTCACCGTCACCGCCCTGGCGGCGGAGTGGACGTATGACCCGGACGCCAAGACGCTGACCAACAGCGGCACCGTTGTGCTCAAGAACGTGATCGCCGACGGCACGAATCTGACCATCGGAAATAACCAGGATTTTACCGGCGCCACACTGGATCTGACGGGCCCGATCACGGACAGCAGCGGCACGGAAAGGTACACCATCACCGACATTGCCGGTTGGGACGAGCTGGCGAAGGGAGCCTTTTATAAATGCAGTTCTCTTACATCCGTTCGTCTGCCCGACAGCCTCACCTCTGTTGGGTATGACGCATTTCGGGACTGCAGCGGTCTCACCTCCATCGACCTGCCCGACAGCCTCGAAACCATTGGGTATTTCGCATTCTCCGACTGCAGCGGTCTCACCTCCATCGACCTGCCCGACAGCCTCGAAACCATTGGGCAGTTCGCATTCTCCGGCTGCAGCGGCCTCACCTCCCTCACCCTGCCCGACAGCGTCGCCTCCATTGAGGAGGACGCATTCGGGGACTGCAGCGGCCTGACCGCGTTCCATGTGGCGGAGGGGAACCAAAATTTTTCTGCACAGGACGGCGTGCTGTTCAACAAGGATCAAACCAAGCTGATCCAGTACCCGATGGGAAAAGGAGAGGTTTCCTACCAGGTTCCTACAGACGTGACGGAGATTGGGGCTAAGGCATTTCAGAACTGCGGTAACCTCACCATGGTGACCCTGCCTGACGGCGTCACCTCCATTGGGGAGTATGCATTCTACGGCTGCAGCAGCCTGACCTCCATCCACCTGTCTGACGGCGTCACTTCGATTGGGTATGGCGCATTCTACGGCTGCAGCAGCCTGACGGGCATTACTCTGCCTGACGGCGTCACCTCCATTGGGGAGTATGCATTCTACGGCTGCAGCAGCCTGACCTCCATCCACCTGTCTGACGGCGTCACTTCGATTGGGGATGGCGCATTCTACGGCTGCAGCAGCCTGACGGGCATTACTCTGCCTGACGGCGTCACTTCGATTGGGGATGGCGCATTCTACGGCTGCAGCAGCCTGACGGGCATTACTCTGCCTGACGGCGTCACTTCGATTGGGAATAGCGTATTCTCCGGCTGCAGCAGCCTGACGGGCATCACTTTGCCTGACGGCGTCACTTCGATTGGGTATGGCGCATTCTACGGCTGCATTGGACTGACGGGCATTATTCTGCCTGACGGCGTCACTTCGATTGGGGATAGCGTATTCTCCGGCTGCAGCGGTCTCACCTCCATCGACTTGCCCGACGGTCTCGAAACCATTGGGGATAGCGCATTCGACGGCTGCATTGGACTGACGGGCATCACTTTGCCGGACGGT
>NZ_NFIQ01000101.1 GCF_002159455.1 Flavonifractor sp. An306 | reverse complement strand
TCGTGATACTGTCTCCCGCATCATTCACCTTGGATGCCAGGGCGGCGATCATCTTGGTCAGCCAGGCCGGAATAGGGGCACCCAGGGCGCCGGCATTTTCGATGATGCTCCCCGCCTCGGTAAGGATATACCAGATCACCACCAGGGGACACAACAGCACCGTGTAAGTAAAAGGAAGCTCTACGCCGGGCACATTGGCCAGCAGGTGGCCGATCACCACGTCCAGGATGGCGGCCACAATAACGGCCACTACGCTGCCCAGCTTGTGCCAGATCCCGTCCCTGGCGCTCTTGCTGGACCACTCCCCCGCCCGCAGAGCAGCGCAGGAACCGGTGGCGTAGTCGATAACCATGCACACGACCCAGGCCACCACCACCCAGCCAAACCAGCCCCACAGGGCGGTGAGTGCGGCGCAGATGGCGGCGATGGCCGCCTTGAAGGTATTGATATGCTCCATATCCATCCCTCCTCACTGGATCCGCACGTAGGCGGCCATGCTCTTGAGCAGGGCGTGGACGTTACTGGTGGAGTAGGCGCCGCCCTTCCAGTAGTCCACAGCGGTCAGTATACCTGCGCTGGCCAGGGTATCCACGGCGTCCTCCAGTTTGGTCTGCTCCAGATCACATCCGTCGCACAGGTCCAGGAATGTCTCCCAGCCGTCGGGGGTGGCCCGGATGGTCTGAGGGCAGTCCTTGCCAGACCAATGATTGTGCTGCACCACCTTGTCCAGCGGGAAACCGTGTTCCGCCATCAGCAGGCGCACCAGAGAAGCCGCGTTGGCCTTGGCCCGCTCAAAGTCGCCGTCCTTGTTGACGCAGATCTCGATCCCGATCGTGGTGGTGTTGCCAGGACCGTCGGCGCCGTCCCCAGCGTGATAGGCCGTCTCACTGTCCGGCAGGTGCTGGACAATGGAGTGATCGTCCACGGTGTAGTGGTAGCTGATGCGCTTTGCCTCCGCATCATCGCCCTTGAGCCAGGAGGCATGAGCGGCGGCGTCCGCTCCCTCAGCAAAGTTGCCCGTCTCATGGATGGAAGCTCCATCAGCCGGATTGGTTCCGCCGGGCCTGTTCTTCCGCCCCTTGGGGATGTAGTCCATCTGGATGGCAATACCGGTATCCGTAACCCGCTGGACAGCCTCTACGGGCTCCAGGTAGGCCATGGAGACCCACCCCTTGGCGGTCTGCCCCCAGCCATCCTGGATGGTCAGGACCTCCACCACCGTGCCGCAGGCATAGGCCCCTGCCTTACCATAGCTTGTCCCCGGGCCGCTGCGGATGTTCAGGCCCACGGACGGAATTACTCTGTACGTTCCCATATGCTCCTCACTTTCCGGCGGCTTCGGGGCCGCCTCTTTCTTTACCCAGACACAGATCCAGTTGTGTACCTTGCGTTCCGCCTGGATGGTCTGACCGTTGAAATCACACTGGGTAGACCCGCCGCTGTCCAGCATCATGGCGGAGCTACACCCCCGGTCCGCCAGCTGATCCCGCAGCTGCTCCGGCGTAATGGAATCACTGGAGCAGTACAGCAGCAGGGAGTCCCCCACTACACCCATGGCGCTCCTGGGCCGCCGCCCTCCCTGGGCAGAATCATATGGGATGTGCTCCAGCGGCTTTCCGTCCACAATCAGGGGGGATGTGGCGATGTAGTTGTCATAGCCCTGCCAGTCTGTGGTCTGGGCCAGATCACGGGGAATGTCCCACCCATAGCCCGCCAGGTCTCCCCAGGGGGTGGCGGACAACAGCTTGCCGTCTACCTTCAGTCCCCGGCAGGGCGTCCCATCCGGATTCCACATGCCGCCGTTCAGGATATAGTCCGCTCCCCTCTCCTCCTTGACCTGGGCCAATGTCTTGCTGCAGTTGGTCACAACAATAGCCAGGCGGGAAATTTCGGAGAGCGGGATAGATGCTACCGCTTTCACACCTCCACCTCCGCGGCGGCCCGGAGGAAGGTCATGCTGTACTCCTGCTCCCCTTCCGGATAGTCGCTCACCAGCGTGCCGTCAGGCCGCACAAATCCCATCAGCATGGTGGAGCCATCATAGACCGTGCGGCTGCCGTCCTCATTGAGGGCAAAGGTGCCGTCTTTGTACCGCACCTTGCCCTCATAGCCGGGTACCCACTCCTTCCACTCAGACTTGTAATACCTGTTCTCAAATGCGATGTGTTCTCTGCTCTGTACCATATGTACCATCCTTTCCTTATTTTCTCATGCTGCTGAATTGATTGGGTTCATCCGTCAATACTTCATCCTCCTTTAGCATATAATGCGGCTTTGTACCGCCCTCAACCGTCCACCTAAGCCAATCAAAGACCGGGATAAACATAAGGCACAAGCCCCACCAGACCGCCGCAAACTGGGGACAGATCTGGCCCCAGAGGTTGCCCGGGAGGTGGGAATAATCCCACACTCCCAGGCACAGCCACACGTTGAGGATCAATCCCGCCACCAGCTCCACCACTGTCACCAGTGCCGCACAGGCCAGAGCCTGGAGCCATAGGGGGCAGCTCCAGGGTAGCTCCGCTCCGCAGCGCTCCACCGGGACGCACAGGATAATGGCCACCACCAGCATGGTCCAGGATATCCGCTCCGGCTCTTCCCGGAGCAGCTTCCAGATCACCTCCAGGAAATAATATACGGTGCCTCCCCATGTCCAGAGCAAAATGGACAGCACCCAGCGTCCGGCCCGGCTCATGCGTTTATGGCGGTTGCTGCCGCCAACACCTGGGTCATATTGGCCGCAAGGTCATCCGGGAGATTGTCAGCAGAATATGTAATGCTGCCCAGTTCCTCCGCCGTCTCAGCCCGGCGCACCCAGGTTAACAGGTGGTTGCAGAGCGTGGTGTGGTAGAGCTTGTGGGAGATGGAGGCGGCGGAGATGGCGGTGATCTCCTTTGCCGTGAACATCCGGCAAAGCTGCCCATCCGCATGGTAGGGGTATCCGGCGGCTCCAGTCTCCACGGCGGAGAGCGCCGTGGTCAGGTTGATCTGGTCCGTTTCCTGGAGGGCAAAGTGCTCGGTACCCTGGGAGGTCTCAACGTCCATCCCGGCCACGATGGCCGTATTGCAAGCGTCGGAAATTTCGGTCTCCTTGTCCGCCCGCAGCTCCTCCAGAGTCTTAGCATTGGGGTCCGGGTGTTCGGCCTCCCAGGCTTCGATCTCCTCCTCCGTTGCGGCTTCGATCCAGGCGGAGGTATCAGAATCCCACTTTGGAGATACAAAGCCTGCCGCCCCCGCATGGGGCCGCATGATAGGCGTGGTAGTGTCAATAAGCTGTTCTCCATCCGCAAGAGTGTAGTTCTGCACCTTCCACTCCTGTTCCTCCCCCTGCCCCTGGTCTGCCTGTACCAAAAGCACCAGTACAAGGGTTTTATAGATGAAATTTGCGTCGATAACGCACGAATGTTTATACTTCATATTGTCTTTCCTTTCTTCAAGTTTCGCCTTAGTCGAATAAGGTGCCCCTTTATCGCACATTTGCCGAACTGGGTCTTACCGAGGCGACTGCAACACCAGAGCTAATAGCCGATGCGATGGCCGTAAATTCCGTTGCCATGCTGACATTGGGGACTGCGGGCAGCACTGCCGGATGGATCCCGCTCAACTATCCGCTGCTTATTGTGAAAAAGGGCGGCGGTTCAACCCATGTCATGTTTGAGGCCCAAACCCAGGGCGGCGGCGGCGGACCGTTGTACCGAGGTTACTATAACAAAAATGCAACTTACGGCAACAAATGGACCGGGTGGACGAAAATATCTACCGCCACCCCGCCGCAGGAATACGACTTATCTCTGGCTGATGGTATATCTGGTACTGCAAAATATTGCAAAACCCAGGAGGGCGTTGTGCTTATACATGGGTGGGTACAAAACCTTGCGAAGCCGGAACAGGGAAAACTGTCTATCATTGCCACGTTACCCGAGGGATTTAGACCCCGGAATAATTGCCGGTTTGCGCTCATCTCTTCCGCAACAGCACCTTCCATCGGGCTTGTCCGAATCGAAATCTCGAATGCAGGTACAATCAATCTTGTGGCGTGGAATGAGGTTGGAACTCTATCGGCTGGGGTTTCAGTTGACATTGGATTTTTAGGAGCCTAGAGTAGGAAAGCTGCAACATAGCGATAGCCCATCGGCAATTCTGGCCTCATTTCCGACACCAATCAGCCTAATCATACAGTTCATATTCATAGGCGAGATGGTTCCCGATATTGGATGGGCTTTTTTTGACAGGTAAATTCCTGCCGAATTATGTCGAAGCAGTCTTTGCTTCACGGCGGCTCCCTCCGTGGGCCGCCGATCCCGCCAGCGTCAGGGCGTCGTCAGTATGAGGGCATAGAGAACGGCGGCCTTGATTTGTTCAAAGCCGCCGTAATGTAATCAGGCATGGGAAAAGGGCTGCTGCACGACGGCTTTTTTTCTTTTGCCGTCGTCCGGCAGATTTTACAAATCATTGTTCTTTCTGTTTAATACAAGAAGTAGAACAAATGAAAAGCATAGAATTGCAATTAGCACACCAATACTCAACGATGGTGTATATATGATCTTATCATCATGTGCATAATTTGAAAGAACCAGTCCGGTTGTCATAGGATACAAATTGACCAAATTGCGGTCAGCAAGAAATATCCCGCAAAATCCATAGAAAAATGAGAATATTACGCCAGACAAAAACCTATTTTGTTTACCTGCGGTTATAATAATAATGGGGAGAACCGCAATGTAACAGCAGGTGCTTACAATAAATAACTGCTTAAAACTTATAGCACATGAGGCAATGTTTATATCTTCACATCCCATGAATAATGCAATTAACAATGTAATAACGGAACTGAAAATCCATTCTATAATTACCAAACCGTAACCGACAATAATTTTAGACATGATAAGTCGGATTCTCGAAACTGGAATTACAAGTATATTCTTTAATGTAAAGTCGGTATATTCACGATTGATAGAATAGCCGACTACCAAGACGAAAGTGAAAGGAAGGAACAAGCTAAAATGGTTCCAAATTACTCCTTCTGAAAGTCCTGCATAACTCACTATACTATTTTTTGTACCAGTTAATTGAAATACTGCCAGAATAATTGAAAAGAAGATTGATACAATTCCCAGCCAAACAATGTTGTAGCGTTTGTATTTTAAGAACTCTGTTTTGATTAGTCTAATCATATTCAACACCCCCTTCATATCTCTTGCTTTTTGGTAAGGATGATTGAGAGAGAAAGCGAAGCGATTGCTGTAATGATTAAAACACCAATACACGCAGGAGAACTTAAAAACCAATCATCTAACCCGTAAGTAGGGCCGGTAGTCATGTGAGGTAATGCCCATCTAAAAACAGCAGACAAAGGCGACAAGACATTCGACATCGCAAATACAAAAGCAAAACTGGCACTTGCATATACAAACGAGATAATAATTGAAAAAACGTAGCCTTTCTTGCTAAGGCTTACAATCGCAATAATAGGCAGGATAGAGATGGCTACCATAAGACTAATTAGGATGCCCATGAAAAGTCTGTTAGCGAAATGGTCTACATTCCCAATAATTAAACCACCTATTAAGGTTGCCCCGTTTGTTGCAAGTGAATATACAACCGAGAAAATCAATACTGTAATTACTTTTGCAATAATCAGTGAGGCCGGTGACACTGGAACAGTACTAATATTCTTTTGTGTCCCGTTTGCTTTTTCTGTATAAAACAATATGGAACTAAGTATACCTAAAACTGTTGGAAGCAATAAAAAATACCCGAAAACACCAGTATTGAGATAGAGCCAATTAAATCCCAAATTGCTCCTTGCTGCAAAGATTGTCATAGGGATTGGAAATAGTATTGCAGCAAAAATAGTAAGGATAATAAATTTCCTTCTTTTTAATTTCAGAAATTCGCAAAATACAAGCTCAAGCAATTCCTTCACCTCCTGTTACTCGCTTGAAATAATCTTCAAGACTTTCTTCACAGGAATGTGCTTCTGACACCTCTAAGCCGTTAGCCACAAACGCTGTCACGATTTTCCCTATCGGTAAAGTAAGGTTATACAGTTGTATATTATGGTCATCCAGTACAGAAAAATGGTTCTCTTGGAAATCGCGCTCCAAAACTCTGGCCGCCTGTGACGTATTTGAAACCGTAAAATGGATATGTTTACTGCTTTTTTGCTCAAGTTCTGCCAGACTTTCTTCCTCCAACAGCGTTCCGTGGTCGATAATGCCAACATCGTCTGCCAGCAAAGAGATCTCGGAAAGAATATGACTGGAAATCAGAATGGTTTTCCCTCTGGCGTCGCACAACTCACGGATGAAGCTGCGTACCTCGGCAATGCCAATAGGGTCAAGGCCATTGATCGGTTCGTCCAAAATCAGCAGTTCCGGGTCGTGCATAACAGCAAGTGCAATCGCCAACCGCTGTTTCATACCAAGTGAGTACTGAGAGAATAGTTTTTTATCCTTATAGGGCAATCCCACCAAGTCCAGTGCATCTTTAATGGCGTGGCGGTTTGGCACACCTCGTAAGGTGGCAAAGATACGCAGGTTTTCGGTAGCGGTCAGATTGGGATAAAAACCGGGTGATTCAATCAGGCTACCAATGCGTGGAAGCAATTTCTTTTCATTCCCCCGCAAGGTTTTCCTCCATATTTTGACTTCGCCAGAAGTGGGCTGCGTCAGGCCAAGCAGCATTTTCATGGTCGTGGTCTTTCCAGCTCCATTTCTCCCCAGCAGGCCATAGATTCTTCCTCTTTTCACATGAAGATCAATATTTTTAACGGCAGCTTGTTCCCCATAAATTTTAGTCAGTTGCTTTGTTTCGATCAAATAATCGCTCATACTTATTTCCTCGCTTTCCGTGTGGCAATGCTGTGATTGTATTACCGGTATCTCCAATCACAAAACCAGTATAAAGCATCAACCTTGCCATAACCTTGCCGAAATCTTGTTTTAACCTTGCTATTGAACACAAGAAAGCCCTGCACGGTCACAGGGCTTTCGGAAATATGATGGTAAAGGTTGTACCAGCTCCAGGGTCACTGGTTGCCGTAATGCTCCCTTTATGGACGCTTACCAGTTCCTTTGCAATAGAGAGGCCCAGCCCGTTCCCTTTGGCAGACCGGGAATGGTCGCACTGATACATCCGTTCAAAGATATGGGGGAGATCAGCGGCGGAAATCCCTTTCCCGTTATCGGCCATAATGATTTTTGCCTGTTGCTCCGTTTCGGTTATTGTTAGGGAAACTTGCCTTGCGTCGCTGTGTGTCAGGATATTTTGCAACAAGTTATTGAGAATACGGGTGTAGGCGGTGGTATCAACCCTTGTCATGTATTCTGTTTCGGGTATCTCTATCTCATAGGAAAGATTGTGGTTTTCCAGCAGCGGCACCCAGTCAGCCATAATGTTGCGGGAAAGCTCGTTCAGGTCGCAAAGCTCAAAATGAAAAATCTGTTCCCCGGCGTCCAGCTTCACCCATTCAAACAGGGCAGTCACAAAGTCTTTCAGGTGATGGGCTTTTTCCGTAGCCACCCGAATATATTCTTCCTGCTCGGCTCCTGTTACCATCTTGCTTTCCACGGCCTCCAAATAGCCTACCAGAGAAGCAAGCGGGGTTTTCACATCATGGGAAAGGCTTGTCATAAGCCGTTTATAAGCCTGCTCGGATTGCTTCTGACGAATAAGCCGGGATTGGCTGCTCATGGCAATCTCGTTGATGTCATAACAGATTTGATTTGTCAGGTCGCTTTCCCTCGCCAGTACACGACGGTTCAGGTTCCCGTTCTTTATATCCATCAGGGCATCTTTGATAAGGGAAAGCTGGCCCCGGACACGGTGAAGTTTTGCCAAAAGGTAGCCAATCACCAGCAGAGTAATCAATAAGGCCAACAGCAGATAAAGGTTGATCTCCATGCTCACGCCTCCTTATTGAACCGATACCCTACACCCCGGATAGTCTGGATGTAAAACGGCTGTTCTGGATTTGGCTCGATTTTCTTTCGTAGTTTGCTGATAAAGGACATGATGTTGCTGTCGTCAAAAGCATATTCTTCCGCCCATACCTGTGTGTAAATCTGTTTTTTGGTAAACACCCGCCCTTTATTGGACGCCAGAAACAGAAGCAGGTCAAATTCCTTGCCGGTCAGCTCTACCGGGAGATTTTGAACTGTCACTGTCCGATTGACTTTATCAATCACCATATCTTTCAGCAGCATAGTGGCGGCCTCGTTTCCGGCCACGGGATTTAAGGTAGTATAGCGCCGGATCAGGGAATTGACGCGGGCCATCAGCTCGTTAATGCTGAAAGGCTTTGTCAGGTAATCGTCTGCCCCCAGCCGCAGGCCGAAAACCTTATCTTCCTCGTCACTTTTGGCGGTCAGCATCAGCACCGGCACATTGTTTTTCTCCCGGATTTTCTGCAACACTTGAAAGCCGTCCATGTCCTGCATCATCACATCCAGAATAATCAGGGAACAAGTGTCTTTATTTTCTTCCAGCAGCCGCAATCCCTCTAAACCACCATGTGCCGCCACCGTAGACAAATTTTCCTGTTCCACGCATTTTTTCATCAAGGCACAAAGTTCCTTGTCGTCGTCTATAATCAAAACACTATTCATGTTTCAAAGACCTCCCTTGCTTTGTCCTTCCATCTATTGGTTTGAGAGTGTTTTTCGGAATTAACCACATATATCCGATTTTAGAAATACCAGGTATCCGGTCATCCTCGCAGAGTTTCTGTACGCGTCTTTCGGATATACCCCATTTCTTTGCTGCTTCGGGGCAAGACATATACTCCATCCCCATCCGTCCTTTCCGAAAACTGATTACTCTAATTATATACGGAAAGCCGTATAATAGCAATGGCCGGAATATGAATTATATTGGCTATATAGGGGAACTGTATAGACATATTCAGAAAGAAAGGTGAACAGTAGAATGTAATTGGGTGAATGAATATGGCAAAGAGGCCGGTAGAAAAGATTGACCTGCGCCCTTATGGGGTTGCGGTAAAAAAAGCGAGAACCGAGCGCAAGGAGTCCCGCAACAAGGTGGGGAATGAAATGTTCCTCTCTCCTCGGTATCTGGCTAATATTGAAAATAAAGGGCAGCATCCGAGCGTCCAAATCTTTTTGGAGCTCATGTCCCGCTATCATGTTTCGGTGGATCAGATCCTTTTTGGGGAAGCCGAAGGCGGAAAGTCCACCGCGTCCCGCCAGCTTGATGCTCTGGTGGGTGAAATGAGCGACAGGGAGATACAAATCCTCATCGCCACGGCGCAGGCCATTCTGGATGCGCGTGAGGATGGGGAAAAGTAGTATTTTTCGTACAACTGCATAGGAACTGTCAGACGCTATAAACGATAGATTTATGGCGTTTTTTCTTGCTCTGGCGGTTGCCAAAGTTGCCGTTTCCGTATTACTAAGGTAATCTATGCGGATGTGCATTTTTGCGCCGCAATCTTTACAGAAAAGCAAGCCCGACAAAGGGTGGATTTCCCCGTCCCCGTTGGGGCGTCTGACGGGCGCGTTTTCC
>NZ_NFIQ01000100.1 GCF_002159455.1 Flavonifractor sp. An306 | reverse complement strand
TTCAACCTTGCGTTTGAAAATGATGATTTTATCATTTTTTACGGGACTGATGGTCTATTTTGCTACGATTTATCAGAGAAAGAAATCATTTTCAGCGTGGATTTTATTAAAGTATCCGGGACAACTGGTGCAGTTCAGGGGACTGCCGGGACGGATGTAAGCGTTTCTCAGGATGGTCAAAGTATGATCCTCGTATATTCTGATATGGATACGCCCGATGCCGTATATGATGCCTATTATATTTCAATTCCGACTATGACATATCATTGCGGCGAATACCATCCAATGGAGGACGCTTTTAATCCTGAAAATGCGGTCGGATATGTTTTGCCGGGGGCTATTTATTCGCATACCCGATACATTCGTGGCGATTCGTCATGGGATGTCTTTGATGGATATAAAGTTGAATAATGTACCGTATGCCTCACCCCCTCCGCTGCTGCGGAGGGGGCCCTTTTTACTATTTTTGACCACACATATAGATACAAGGATCTTATACTATTTTGCGGGCGGGAAGCGGTGGGGTTCAGCCACACACTGGTACAGCACCGCACCGCATTTCCGACAGATGAGATACTTCAAACGGTTTCCAAGCATTCCGTGATACTTGAAGGTCACCAGAGCTTCACCGTGCTGCCAGCCCTCCCCGATATCTTCGGATCCACAGTACTGACACTTTGTAACAGGCAGTTGTGCCATGGCTTGTTCTCCTTCCTGTGCTATTATAGTTCCGCAAACAAATGATACCGGAAAAAGCGTCTGAAGTCGAGCAGACTGTCCGAAAACTACAAGTGAATCTGGTATCTTGACACAATATATGGTATAATACTTGTGTAAAAACCGCAATAGAGGTGACACACATGGGTTATATACAAGGTGCGGATCGCGGTCAGCTTATTTTCCTTCCAAACACACTCGATGATTATGTCGATGAAAACAATGAGGTTCGAGTAATTGATGCGTTCATTGACTCTCTTGCCATTGGAGAGATGGGATTTAAGGCTGAACCAGCCAAAGAAGGGCGCCCCGGGTATGACCCCCGTGATATGTTGAAACTCTATGTGTACGGATACCTGAATCACATCCGTTCGTCCCGCCGCCTGCAAAAGGAGGCCAGCCGAAATGTTGAAGTCATGTGGTTGCTGAGGACGGTAGTCCCTGACTTTCGGTGTATTGCTGATTTCAGAAAAGACAATGCAAAAGCGATAAAAGAAGTTTTTACAGCATTCGTGAAACTCTGCAACCGCGCTGGGCTATTGTCGCGCGAGTCCGTAGTGATTGATGGTTCGAAGTTCAGAGCCGTGAATGCCGATAATAAGAGCTATCTCAGCAGCAGTGTCCCCAGAATGATCCGAGAGATAGATGAGAGAGTCGAACGCTATATGAGAGCGCTGGACGAATGTGACAAAAAGGAGGCCAAGCCGGGGGCCTTGAGCAAAGAGGATATTACTGGAGTTCTTGACTATCTTAATCGGCGAAAACTCCAACTTACTGACGCGCTGGCGCAGATAGAAACAAGCGGAGAAAACCAGATATGCACGACGGACCCTGAATGTCGGGTCATGAAGTCTGGCGATGGTATCCGCCCGTGCTATAATGTCCAAACGGCAGTAGAAACGGAAAACCATATTATTGTTTATTACGATGTGACTGAGGAATGTGTTGACTGGGATCTCCTTGAAACTGGGATCACTGGAGCCAAGAATGCGTTGGAGGTAGAAAACATCGAAGGTATCGCGGATAGAGGCTACGCCAACACGGAAGTTATATGGAAATGCCTTTTGAATGGTGATACTCCGACGACGCATCCTAACAAGGGAGCGAGGTGCAGAATCTTCCGTTTTCGGAAGACGGAAACCGACATTACAGAGGAAATGCTTGTTTCAAAAGACCCTAATATTCTCATGCAGTGTGTTTCTGCGGGAGTCCTGCCTCGAGTTCTTCAGCGAGAAGATCTGGAAATGACGGTTTACAAGCGTCGGGCGTTTGGCTCATCTCTTTACATGGACAAAAAGACAGGAGAGATCGTATCGCGCGCAGAAATGAAAGCCAGAGGCGGACTGGACCGTGAGAAAGTCCTCGTTGAATGGCAACCTCCACTACAAGATTATTTCGAACGAGATTTGGAAAGCGATACGGTCACCTGTCCAATGGGGCAGACACTTCTCTATGATGGCTCAGAAAAGAGCGGCCATAAGAAAGATCCATCTGACCGCCGGTACCGCAGACTTGCTGCGTGCAAAAAATGCAACAATCGATGTACTCTTGCCCAGACCAGGACAATCACTTTCAAGGAGGGCGAGATCAGAAAACAGGAAACATTTTATCAAAGAGCAGCCTGTGGACTGATCACGCGCAGAACGAATCTTTCTTTCCGACCAATCACGATACCGCCAGGCGAGGGTCCATGGGAGGAGGCCATAATTCTTCGGTTCTATCCAAACCAACAGCATCTGCGAAAGCGTAACACCATCGTGGAGCACCCATACGGGACTGTAAAGAGATGGCACGGGGCCAACTATCTGCTGACCAAGGGGAAGGTCAAGGTAGCGGCTGAAACCGGGCTTTCTTTCCTTGCGTACAACTTTAGACGGGCGGTCAATCTTTTGGGAACAGACAGATTGATGCAAATCATCAGAGCTGGGTAAGACCTCGCTTTTGTTACGACTGCCGTTTCTGCCAATCCGCGCACAGCACTGTGTTCATTCTGTTGGTAATCAACAGTTTGAACACGCTTTTTTCTACACTCCAGGCCAGGTGTTTTCGGACAGTCTGCGAGAGAAATAGACATTTTGAAATAAAATATGAACTGGCCGAAGGGGGCGGGAGATATCACTCATACGATTAATGAATACAGGTTGGATGTGTTTCCGCCATTTTCTCGGAACCTGGCCCGCTTCTTAATTTTCCCCCGCTGGATCAGTTCGCTCATTGCCCGCTTGACCGAGGAACGGGAAAGACACAGGTTTTTAGCAATGGTATTGATGGCGTACCAGCTTTCGCCCTTCTGGTTGGCCCGGTCGTGGAGATAAAGCAGCACCATTTTCGCTTTGCTGCTCAGTTCGGGGTCACCATAGATTTCATTGAAGTAACTCATAGTTTCATCTGTCCCTTCTTGGCGTATGATAGCCTTTCTGCTGCAAGCTATTTGTGATAACCGGAAACTCTGGCAGGACTGCGTGCAGAAATTCCTTTTTGTCTGCATAGTACACCTTCCGGGCAGCCTTCTCCGGCACCTGGTACGGCTTTCCAAAGGTAATGCCCCACTCCAGGAACAGTCGCAGCCGGGTGCGCATGGGGTGAGTGCCGGTTTTCATGACAATAAAGTGACCCTTGGGAAGCGATTTGAGCTCGTCCGGGGTCATCAGCGGGCGCTGAATCATCTGCAGGGACTGCCCGGAATCGTTCTTGCCTCTGGTAATAGTTCCACTCATAGCCGTGCGGTTGCCCAGGGCTTTGGACAGGGCCTCGGCGGTTTTGCTGCTTGGGGCAAAGCCGCCGAAGATGGTGTCCTGCACGTTGTCTTGGATAATTTCCGCCCCCTCTTTTCCGTAGTTCTTTTCCAGCTGCGCCAGGGACTGAATGATGGGCACCAGGGTGAGTCGTCTGGAGCGGCCGGCGGAGAAGAGGGGCAGGATGTCAAAGGCGGGCATGGTGCCCAGCTCGTCGCAGAAAAACACCACCCGGTTCTGCAGTTTTCCGTCGTGCTCGTCCGCTACGGAAAAGAGCTCCCGGCTCAATGTCTGGATCATCAGGCCGGCCATGAAGTTCTTGGTGGTGTCCTCCTCGGGCAAGATCAAGAAAATGGCAGACTTCCTTGATGCAAAACTCTCCGCATCCATGGCGCTGTCAAAGCACAGCACCTGCTCCAGCTCACTGTCCAGGAAGGTGTTGAGCCGGGCCAGGACGGTGGACATGACGGAGGCCATGGACTGTTCCGCGGCGTTGAGGGCAGAGCCGGAGAACCACTTGGCCTTGTGCTCCTCCGGCAGGTGGTCCATGAGGAATTGAAACTCGTTTCTCCCCGGCACCATGCTGGGAGCCAGCAATTCCTGCACCAGCTTGAACACGGATACGATGTGCCTCCGTTCCCGGAGTGCTCCGTCGATCTCCTTGGGCGGAAGGTATTCGGCCAGCAGCAGGATGATCGCGGTGAGTACGCCCTCGGCGGCGTCGTAGAAATACTGGTTCTGGGCAAAGCTCTCCCCCTCGGGATTGATGATGGTCTTGGATAAAATCTTGGCGTACTTCTCGGACCTGGCCCGGGCCGCCAGATTGTCCGGCTCCTGCCGGCACACATCCATGTAGTGGTTGATGAGGGTAAGCAGGTTGTAGCCGTCCGAGCGGGTGGGGTTGCGCAGATCCACCACCGCCACCTGGTAGCCGTAGTATTGGGTGGCAATGGCGCCGTAGTTTCTGGCCAGATCTCCCTTGGTATCCAGGGCCAGAAAGCTCATGCCGCTGGCACAGGCATATTCCATGTTGGGGTACAGAAAGTAAGCCGTCTTGCCCACACCGGAGGCGCCGATCATCAGGCAGTGGATGTCATCACAGTCCACCAGAGCGGCCAGCCTGTCCTTTTTCCCAACACAGCCCAGCACCAGGCCCTGGGCCTCTGGGAGCTGCTCTCCCTTTCTCCACAGGGCCGGTCGGAAGGGTACCCGCCGGTAGCTCTTGCGGATTTCCTTCTCCGTGGCCCATGAAGCGTTTTGTCAAGTGCTATTTTGAGTTATTGACGCACAATCAAAGTGAAAGCGCGAAAGTGCAAAGCGCAAAGGGTCTGCACTTTGCGTTTTCAGCTTGCGGGTTCGGGCGGCTGCTTCTTCTTGATGAAGTTGTACCATTGACCGCCGACGCGCCTTGCATCCAAAACACCGCCCATGTTGCGCTTGGCGTTCTGCACCGTCCTTTCAGATATTCCGGCTTCGGCTGCGGCCTTTACAATTTCCTCGCTGGCAAGCTCTTTCCCGTCTGCAAGCAGGTCAAGTATCAGCCGTTCCGCCTGTTCGGTCTTGGTGGCCGTGTTGCCGCCCGCGCCGGATAGCAGCTCGTCGGCGGTAATGTCATACTCGCCTATCCACGAAAAGCCCGTTTCCGGGTCAAGGCAAAAGGCAACGGGCTTGCCCTCCGGCGCAAGGGAAGATTTGTCATGGACGATAACGCGCACATTTGGCTCCCGCTTCACGCGCCCAATCAGCAGGACGCTCCTTGCTGCGGCGCGGAAGTCAATAGAACCTAAGCCCCGGTATGCGCTCTGTCCTCCGGCGGCTTTATTCAAGTGTCCGATAAGGATAACGGCGCACCCGGTACGCTCGGCAACATCGGCAAGGCGGCGGAACATGGGGCGCACCTCGTTTGCCCTGTTCATGTCGGTCTTTTCGCCCATGTACGCCTGTATGGGGTCAAGGATAATCAGCCGCGCCCCGGTCTGCCGGATAGCTCTCTCTATGCGCTCGTCGGAAAGGGAAAGCCCCTGCTTGCTCTCATCAATGACAAGAACACGGTCAAGGTCTGCTTCGGCTTCCATAAGGCGGGGCTTGATGGTGTCGCCCAAACCGTCCTCGGCGGTCTGGTAAATCACATTGAATGGCTCATGCGCTGCCATGTGGGGGAACGGCTTGCGGTTGGTACAAGCGGCGGCAAGGCGTAGGGCAAAGGTGGTCTTGCCCTCGCCGGGGTTGCCTTGCACAATGGTTACTTTCCCAAACGGGATATACGGCTCCCATAGCCATTCAACGGTCTGCGTGTCAACCTCGCTCATGCGGATAATCTCGACGGTTTCTTCCTGCGGCGGCTCTTTCAAGCCGTAAACAGCTTCCCGGATATACTTCCCGTCTGTGATTTCTGCCCGGTGCTGCAATACCTCGTTCCAATCCTTGAAAAGAGGGATAAGCCGGTGGACGGTATAGCCCTCCGGCATGAGCTTTACAAGGCGGCTGCAAGCGTCGTTCCCGGCTTCATCGCTGTCAAGGCAGAGGTAAACGGTCTTGATGTTCGGACGGTCAGAGAGAAAGCGGAGCAGGGCTTTTTCTCCCACGCCGCCCAATGACAGGTAGCTTTGCTTCTGCCATTCCTTTTTGAACAGGCAGAGGAAAGAGATCAGGTCAATGGGTGCTTCAAAGACAAACAATCTTTCGCCCTCGCCCCGGTAACAGAAGTTAAAGGCTTTGTCGCTGCCTTTCACATCAAGCCGGAAGTTTCCCGCCGTTCCTTTGCTGTGGGCGTAGCGCGGTAGTCGTGGGTCATTCCGTCCCACTCATTTGTCAACTTTTCGCCGCTTCGGTAGGCGGCTGCGGCAACGGCTGATTTGCCCTTGCCCCGGCTGACAATGCTGATATTACAATGGTAGATGGCTATGGGTATCACCTCCCGGATAGGATAATAAAACCCGCAAAAATGGTACAGACGCCAACGGCGGGTGTACTGTTTTTGTGGGTGTGCAGGGATAGCCGCGTAAGCGGCGCAAGGGGTGCAGCCCCTTGTTGCGGCAAAGCCGCCAATGTCGGTCAGAGAGGGAAGCAAGCGGCTTTCTCTCTGTGCCGACAAGCCCTCGGCAGAGCGCACGCACCCGTAAGGGTGTATAAGTGCGCCCTTTGTGCCAAAGGGATTATTCGCTTTTCCCGCCCTTGGTGCGTTTTTTCAGATAAGCCCGCGCTTCCTCGCTCGTCAAGGCAAGCCGGAGAAAGGCGGCGGCTTCCTCGTCGGTCATGGTCTTGGCTTCCGGCACAATGCTCTCAAAGACCGCACCCCGGACGATCAGCCGATGGCTGCGCGTCCTGCGTTCCTCTTGGGATAACTTTTGCCGCAACACCTTTTCCCGGTTTTCAAGCTGCCGGATTTTCTTCTTCCCGTCCTCAATCTCGGCTTGCAATTCCTCGCGGTTTTTTTCTCTCGGTTTCGTCATGGGTGGTCACTCCTTTCTACCTGTCGGCATAGAAAAAGGACAGTCGATTTCCTCGGCTGTCCTTTTGATTAGGGTGTTTGGTTTACTCCGTTCTGCTCAATAAATGGGAATATTAAATATCAATACGCCCTTTAATACATTCCTATTAAAACATCAGCTTCGATTGTCAAATGTGTGAGAGTACGCCAATCAACGCAATCTTTTTCAACGCAAAAGAGAAGCGGCGTCATTTCAATAAACGACATTCTTTGTTCTGATGACAACTGTACGGTGGCTGAAACCGTTTCTCTTGAAATGGTTTTAAGATATTTCTCAAAATATTCAACGACAGACTCATTTGAATAATCTGGATTTTTCAAGTGTGCTTGCACTTTAGTCCTGATTTCCCTCAAATGATTTTTCGTAGGAATTACTTTCACAACATATCCGTTAGGAGATAGCAATCGCTGAAATTCTTTGTAGTGTGCAGGCGAAAATATGTCTAAAATACAATCCATACTTCCGTCTTTCAAAGGGATTTTTGATAAGTCAGTAACAAACCACTTCACTGCTTTGCGCTTGTCTTTTTTTGATGCAATCTGTATTGCCTCCCTTGACAAGTCAAAGGCAAAGATGTTTCGTTCTGTTCTTTGCTGTATCTGCCTTGCATAGAAACCCTCGCCGCAACCAACATCTAAAATGTTTCTTATAGATGGCGTATCAGAAATAAACTGTATGATTTTCTCCAACACAACATCATACATGCCATACTCCAAAATTTGGTGCCGGTTGTCAAAAGACCGCTTGCTGTAGTTGGTTTTGGGCGATGATTTTAACAACAAATTTACATACCCATATCTTGAAATATCAAAGCAATGTCCATGTCTACAAATTAGGCTATTGCCTTGTATATCCATTGATTTTGTGCAAATTGGGCATTGAAAATAAACCTTGCTGTCTGCAAAGCGTGATAAATTATTATTCATTTGTTTTTCCTCCGTAATTACATCTCTGCTTCAATAAGCGAGTTATGCAATACGGATAACCGCAACATAACTCGCGGTTTTATCTTAATCTCATAAATGTAACCATTGTGTTGTCCTCCAATCAATTCCGCAGTATTACTCTGCTTTTAGAAAAAGTATAGCACAAAACTATGAACATTTCCACTCTATTTCAGCCTGTCGGCGGCGTTGCTCTCTCTGGCGTACCGCCGCGCCGCTTCCCGCCGTTCCTCACTGTATGGGGCGGTCAGACGGAAAGAGAAGCGGCCTTTCTCAATGTCAAACTCCATGCAGCCCGTTTCCGGGTCTGCGTCGGTCTGCTGGCAGATTGCCGGATAACGGCGGCTGTATGCAAGCAGACGCTTTTTCAAGGCGGTGTTGTGGGTGCGGATATGGATAAGGGGGTCTTTCTCGTCAAACCAAATATCGGTGGTCTTTTCCTGCTTGGTAAGCCCTGTTCTCATACAAGCTCCTTTCCATGCCCTTGTCACGCAATAGGGGCATTTTTCGGGTGTTTTCTCCGGCTCTTGACTTGGAGAAAACAGCATTTTTGACGATAAAAACCGCCCGGACGGGGAATGTATCGTCGGGGCGGCTGTTATCGCAAGATTTCTGTTTTTTCCGGCTCTTGACCGTCAGACGCGGATAAACGCGAACTGTCGGCAAGTATCGTTTTGAGCAGCTTGTCGCGGAATGTTTCTGTGCTGCTGTGATTGAAAAACAACTCTGCAACAATGGTCTGCCCGTTCCTCTGGGTCGTGATGATACTGTCGGGGGTCTGTTCTGCCATAGGCGGCTCCTTTCTCCGGGCGCAAAAGAGGGATTTCCCGTAGCCGGAAAATCCCTCTTGGTTGTCGGTTATTCTGTTTTACTGTGCGGCGGCAGCCTGTGCCTTTCTCCTTGCCCGGTATTCCCGCGCCTTGATACGGTCATACTCCCGCTGCTTTTCAAGGTTTCGCGCCCGGTACTCCCTTGAATACTGCCGGTGGTAGGCGCGGCTCTTTTCCCTTTTGGCTTCTTCGATTTCCTCCCGCATTTGCCGGATTTTCTGCTCTGTCGGCTCTGCAAGCTGCGTTACTTCGTTCTCAAATCTGCCGATATAGTTGAAATATATGCTGATGTGCTGGATTGCGTATCTCGCCCTTTTCTGGTCGCGTTCATGCACTTCAATCCGGCTGATAAACTCGTTGAGAATGGCGGGGGTGAGGTCGGTAAAGGCAGCATGGCGTTCCGTCAGCTTCAAAAACTTCTGCGCCCGCCCTCCCGCGTTCTCGAAAGCGGATAGCTGCTCTTGGAGTGTGGCAAGCTCCGTTTTCAATGTGTAGTATTCTTCCGAATACTTCTGCGACATTTGCTCATAGCGGTCTTGCGGGATAGTGCCGAGGGCATTGTCCTCATAGAGCTTATTCAGCACCTTGTCAATCTGTTCAAGGCGTGTCGTGATCTGCGGGATACGTTTCTGCTGTTTCTTGGTCTGGTCGGTCTGCTGCATGGCAAGGTTCTTTTTCACTAAGGCTTCAAACTCCGCCCGGTTGCTGATAGAGTAGTCCTCGATTTTCTTCAGCACTTCCGCGACGGTCTGCATAAGCAAGTCAGCGTCAATGATGTGTGGGGAATGGCACTTGGGGTTTTTGGCTTTCCCCTTGTGGTACTCGCTGCAATAGGCAACGTGCCGCTTGCCGCCGTTTCTGTAATCTATGCGGATGTGCATTTTTGCGCCGCAATCTTTACAGAAAAGCAAGCCCGACAAAGGGTGGATTTCCCCGTCCCCGTTGGGGCGTCTGACGGGCGCGTTTTCC
>NZ_NFIQ01000010.1 GCF_002159455.1 Flavonifractor sp. An306 | reverse complement strand
AGGGGGACGTGCTTGGGGTGGCGAGGGTGGCGGGCATTATGGCCGCCAAGCGCACCTGGGAGGTCATCCCCCTGTGCCACCCCCTGCTGCTCAGCCATCTGGCGGTGGAATTTGAGATTCTGGAGGAGGAGTGCGCCGTCCGGGCAGAGTGTACGGTCAAGCTCTCCGGTAAGACAGGGGTGGAGATGGAGGCCCTCACCGGGGTGTCCGTGGCCCTGCTCACCATCTATGACATGTGCAAGGCCATCGACAAGGGCATGGAGCTGGGGGAGATCCGCCTGGTCCACAAGGAAGGCGGCAAGTCGGGGGTGTACGACCGTGGGTAAGCCCCTGGTGATCGCCGTCTCCGGGGTGAAGAACTCCGGCAAGACCACCCTCATCGAGGCCATGCTCCCTCTGCTGGCGGAGACGGGGCTCCGTGTGGCGGTGATCAAGCACGACGGCCACTGCTTCGACCCCGACCCGCCGGGCACCGACACCGGCCGGTTCATGGCCGCCGGGGCGACGGGTACTGCCATCTTTGACGGGAAAAAGTTTGAAGTGGTCAAAAGACAGCCGGTGACGGAGGAGTTTTTGATTGCCCAATTCCCGGAGACCGACCTGATCCTGCTGGAGGGCTTCAAGTACACCCCCTGGCCCAAGCTGGAGGTGGTGCGGGGTGAGATTTCCCAGGCGCCGGTGTCCGACCCGGCCACCCTGCTGGCTCTGGTCACCGACCTGGAGCTGTCTCTGCCCGGCATCCCCACCCTGCCCCTGAGAGAGCCAAAGGCGGCAGCCAATCTGCTGCTGGACTATATCCAAAAGGAGAGAGATCACCATGCTTGATGCCCTGGGGCGGGACATCCGCTACCTGCGCATTTCCGTCACCGACCGGTGCAACCTGCGCTGCCGCTACTGCATGCCGGAGAAAGGGGTGGAGTGGATGGACCACGGCTCCATCCTCACCTATGAGCAGATTGTCCGGCTGGTGGGGCTGTTTGCCGCTCTGGGGGTGGAGAAAGTGCGCCTCACCGGTGGGGAGCCTCTGGTGCGGAAGGGGCTGGAGCGGCTGGTGCGGGCCATCAAAGAGGTACCGGGTATTCGCCGGGTACGTATCACCACCAACGGCCTGCTGCTGGCCGAACAGCTGCCCGGCCTGCTGGCGGCGGGGCTGGATGGGGTCAACCTCAGTCTGGATACTCTGGACCGGGTCCAATACCAGGCCCTTACCCGCCGGGACGGGCTGGAGCAGGCCCTGGAGGGACTGAACGCCGCCCTGGCTGCCCCCGGCCTGACGGTGAAGGTGAACTGCGTTCCCTCCGGGGAAAATGACGACCAACTGGTACCGTTGGCGGCTCTGGCGAAAGATCGGAATCTTTCGGTACGCTTTATCGAGCTCATGCCCATTGGCCTGGGCTCCACCCTCCCCCGCCGGACGGAGGCGGAGGTGCTGGCCAGGCTGGAAGCCGCTTTCGGCCCCGCCCTGCCCTGTCTCCAGGAGGAGGGCGGCGGTCCCAGCCGGTATGTCACCTTTCAGGGGTTCCGCGGGCAGGTGGGCTTCATCAGCGCGGTGAGCCACCGGTTCTGTTCCAGCTGCGACCGGGTGCGGCTCACCGCCGCCGGCTTTTTAAAAACCTGCTTGCAGTACGACTGTGGGGTGGACCTGAAAGCCCTGCTGGAACAGGGCGCGGATGACGCCGCCTTGACGCGGGCCATCCGGGAGACCATCGCCCGCAAACCGGAGGGCCACCACTTTGGACAGGCGCCCACCGGCCGGGATGAGGACCGCAACATGAATCAAATTGGAGGATAACGCTATGGGCAAGGTAATTGCCGTCTGCGTCAGCGAGCAGAAGGGCACCCAGAAGAAAAATGTAGGCACCGCTCAATTTGTGGAGGACTGGGGGATCCAGGGGGACGCCCATGCAGGCAAGTGGCACCGGCAGGTGTCCCTGCTGCCCCATGAGCAGGTGGAAGCCTTCCGGGCCAGAGGAGCCGTGGTGGATGACGGAGCCTTTGGAGAGAATCTGGTGGTGGAGGGCTACGACTTCAAAGCCCTGCCCATTGGCACCAAATTCAAATGCAATGACGTGATGCTGGAGCTGACCCAGGTGGGCAAGCAGTGTCACAGCCACTGTGAGATTTACAAGGTCATGGGGGACTGCATCATGCCCCGGGAGGGCGTGTTCACCAAGGTGCTCCATGGTGGTACCATCTCGGTGGGCGACGTGCTCACCATTGTGGAGGAGGAGTAATATGCGAATTGCCATCATCACCCTCAGCGACTCTGGTTATGCCGGACAGAGGGAGGACAAGAGCGGCCCGGTAATCCGGGAACTGGCAGAGGCGGCTGGGTACGAGATTGTACACACCGCCCTGCTGCCTGACGGCGTGGAGCCCCTGTCCTCCGAATTGAAGCGTCTGTGCGATGAGGAGCTGGCCGACCTGGTGCTTACCACCGGCGGTACCGGCTTCTCCCCCACCGATCTGACCCCGGAAGCCACTCTGGCGGTAACCGAGCGCCATGCCCCCGGCATTGCCGAGGCCATGCGGTACAAATCCCTCCAGATCACTCCCCGGGCCATGCTGAGCCGGGCGGCGGCTGGCATTCGCAAGAAAACCCTCATCGTCAACCTGCCGGGCAGCCCCAAGGCGGTGCGGGAGTGTCTGGAATTCATCCTTCCCTCTCTGGGCCACGGTCTGGAGATTCTCAGGGGGACTGCGGGCAACTGCGCCTCGCCAGAATAAACTGCGCTCCGTTCCGCCCGGCAGATGCCGGGCATTCACTCCACTTCGTTGATTCTGGCTCTCCTCACGGGACCCGCTTTGCTGGGCTCCCGTGAGGCATGGAAGAAACCCATGCGGATAAAGTGAGCCTGACGGCTCATTTTATATAAATTCTTCGAGCCCGTATCGCCTAAAGCGCAAGCCAGGGCGGCGGGCCGGGGTATATCTGGAAACGGATATGCCTACCACTTTGTAAAGGAGAATACAGCATGAAAAAACTCGTATCCCTCACCCTGGCCCTGGCACTGACCTTGGGCCTCACCGCCTGCGGAGGCGGGAATCCCGGTGCCGCCGACAGCCCGGCGGCCCAGAACAGCGAGACTCCGGCTCCTCAGACGGAAAGCGTGGACGTGGTGGTGTTCGCCGCCGCCTCCATGGAGGCCACCCTCACTGAGATCGCCGAGCTCTACAAGGAGGTGGCCCCCAACGTCACCCTCACCTTCACCTTTGACTCCTCCGGCACCCTCAAGACCCAGATCGAGGAGGGCGCGGTGTGCGACCTGTTCATCTCCGCCGCCCAGAAGCAGATGAACCAGCTGGACGCCGCCGACACCACCGGCACCAACGAGGGGCTGGACTTCGTCCTGTCCGACACCCGCATCAACTTTGTGGAGAACAAGGTGGTGCTGGCGGTGCCCGATGAAAACCCCAAGGGGATCGAATCCTTCCAGGACCTGGCCACCGATAAGCTGGAGCTGCTCTGCCTGGGCAACGACGACGTGCCGGTGGGCGCCTACTCCCTGCAGATCCTGGACACCCTGGGCATTGACATTGCCGGTCTGGAGGAGGCTGGCAAAGTGACCTACGCCTCCAACGTGTCCGAGGTGGCCACCCAGGTGAAGGAGGGCGCCGTGGACTGCGGCATCATCTACGCCACCGACGCCTTTACTTATGAACTTAACGTGGTGGATCAGGCCACTGCCGACATGTGTGACCAGGTGATCTACCCCGCCGCTGTCATGAAGTGTGGCGGCAGCGAGACCAGCCAGGCCGCCGCCCAGGCCTTCCTGGACTACCTCCACACCGATGAAAACGCCATTGCCGTGCTGGAGGGCGTGGGCTTTACCGTGTTATAAACGAGGACGGTGGATATTTTGGACTGGTACCCCCTGTTTAACTCCCTGCGGATCGCCGTCATTTCCACCTTCCTCATTTTCTTCCTGGGTATCTTCGCCGCCTACTATGTGGCCAAGCTGCCCCGGCTGGTGAAGGGGGTGCTGGACGTGGTGCTCACCCTGCCCCTGGTGCTCCCTCCCACGGTGTTGGGCTACTTCCTGCTGCGGCTGCTGGGGCCCAAGCGGGTGCTGGGCCTGTGGTTTCTGGAGGTCTTTGACCTGCGGCTTACCATGGTGTGGTACGCCGCCATTTTTGCCTCGGCGGTGGTGGCCTTTCCGCTGATGTACCGCACCGCCCGGGGGGCCTTCGAGTCCTTCGACATAACCCTGGCCCACGCCGCCCGCACCCTGGGCCGCTCCAACACCTGGATCTTCTGGCGGGTGATGCTGCCCTGCTGCAAGCAGGGGATCATTGCCGGAACGGTGCTGGCCTTCGCCCGGGCGCTGGGCGAGTACGGCGCCACCTCCATGATCGCCGGGTACACCCCCGGCAAGACCGCCACCATCTCCACCACGGTGTACCAGCTGTGGCGCACCGGGGACGACGCAGGGGCCGTGCGCTGGGTGCTGGTGAACCTGGCTATCTCCGCCGTGGTACTGCTGTGCGTCAACATGCTGGAGAAAAAGGACCGCAGGCCACGCCGGAAGGCGGCTCCCGTGTCCGGGGAGGTGGCGTGATGGGCCTGTTTGTGGACATCCACAAGGACCTGGGGGCCTTTCAGCTGAACGTGTCATTTGAGACAGACAGCGGACAGCTCACCGGCCTGCTGGGGGCCTCCGGCTGCGGCAAGAGCATGACGCTGCGGTGCATCGCCGGGATTGAAAAGCCCGACCGGGGCCGGATCGTGCTGGACGGCAGGGTGCTGTTTGATTCCGGGCAGCGCATCAATCTGCCGCCCCAGAAGCGGCGGGTGGGCTATCTGTTCCAGAACTACGCCCTCTTTCCCCACATGACGGTGGCTCAGAACATTGCCGTTGGGGTACGGGACAAAAAGGCCAGGCAGGAGACGGTGGCCCGGCTGGCGCGCACCCTGTACCTGGAGGGCCAGGAGGGAAAATATCCCAGGCAGCTCTCCGGCGGCCAGCAGCAGCGGGTGGCCCTGGCCCGAATCCTGGCCAGCGAGCCGGAGGTGCTGCTGCTGGACGAGCCCTTCTCCGCCCTGGACAGCTACCTGAAATGGCAGGTGGAGCTGGAGCTGGCCGATCTGCTGGCCTCCTTCTCCGGGCCAGTGCTCTTCGTCACCCACAACCGGGACGAGGTGCAGCGGCTGTGCAGACAGGTATGCGTGCTGGATCAGGGCAAATCCCAGGCCGTCCTGCCGGTGAACGAGCTCTTTGAGGCCCCCCGCACCCTGTCGGCCTGCCTGCTGTCCGGGTGCAAAAATATCTCCCGTGCCAAGCCAACCCCCGACGGCAAAGTAGAGGCTCTGGACTGGGGGATGACCCTGGACCCAAAGAGGCCGCTGCCGGAGGGGCTGAGCCACATCGGCGTGCGGGCCCACTACATCAGGCCAGTGGACGGACCCGGCCCCAATCGTCTGCCCTGTCGGGTGGAGCGGGTGGTGGAGAACGTGTTCTCCACGGTGGTCATGCTGTCCACCCCCGGCGGCGATCAGGGCTTCTCCCGGCTGCGCATGGAGCTGGAAAAGGGCCGTTGGCCGGAGCTGGCCGGCCGCGATCCGCTCTGGCTGGAGCTGCCTGCCGGGGATCTGCTGTTATTGACCAAAGACGGATAAAGACCGCCGGGACCGGTATAGCCGGTCCCGGCGGTCTGCTGTTCTGCTTATTTGCCCAGCTCCTTGTTTTTGGCGAAGGCGGCCATTACCGCCTGGATGGCGGCGGAGCGGAAACCATGTTCCTCCAGAGCGGCCACACCCACGATGGTGGAGCCGCCGGGCGAGCACACCTCGTCCTTCAGCTGGCCGGGATGCTTGCCGGTCTCCAGCACCATGGCCGCCGCCCCCAACAGGGTCTGGGCAGCATAGGTCTGGGCCTGGGCACGGGGCAGGCCCGCCATCACCCCACCGTCGGCCAGAGCCTCAATAAACTGGTATACATAGGCCGGGCCGCAGCCCGCCACGGCGGTGAACTGGTCCATCAGGCCCTCGCTGATGCGCTCCACCCGGCCGGCGTCGGCCAGGATGGCCTCCACAGCGGCAAGGCCGGCCTCGTTCCCCGCCCCGCCGTCGGTGAGGGCCAGCATCCCCTTGCCGATGGCGGCGCAGGTGTTGGGCATCACCCGCAGAATGGGGATATCCCAGGAAATATCCTGCAAAAAGCCCCGGAGCGCGGCAATCTCCACCCCGGCGGCAATGGACACCAAGGTCTTGTCCTCTCCCCGCCCGTGGCAGGCGTTCAAAGCAGGCACCAGGGCGGCCGCCACACCGGAGAGCACCTGAGGCTTGACGCAGAGGAAGATCACCTCCGCCCCCTCCACCGCGGCCGCGTTGTCCGCCGCCGCGGCGCAGCCCAACTCGGCCGCCAACGCCTCCGCCTTCTCCCTGGCATAGTCCGCAATGATTACCTGCTCTGGTCCAATGGCACGGCAGGCCGCCCGGATCAGGGCCCCGCCCATATTGCCGCTGCCAATAAACGCCGCTCGTCTCATTTTCCTCATCCTTTCCCGTTTCACCAGTCTGGCTCCAGGTCGTCCAGCAGCTCCAGCTCCCGGAACACTGCCGCCACCCGGGCCTCGTATTCCGCAGGGTCCTTCGCCTTGCGGATGGCCTTTCCGTATTTTGCCCCGTCCCGGAACAGACAGATCAGATAACACCACAGCTCCTTCATCCGCAGCATGGCGCTGTGCCTGCTGCCAAAGCCCTGAGTATAGCAATCAAAAACTTCGGACAAGAAGCCCATCAGCTCATCTCTGGATGCGGCGGGCCCTCCCGTCAGCTTCCGGGCCAGAGCCGGGTCACCGATCAGCCCCCGGCCCAGCATGATCCGCTCCACACCGGGACATTCCTTCTGAAATTCCTCCACCGCCGCCACCGTGTACAAATCCCCGTTGTAGCACACCGGCGCTTTGCTCCGCGCCGCCGCGGCAGCAAACACCTCCCGCCTGGGGTGATTCTTATACTGATCCTTCTGCACCCGGGGGTGGATGATCAGCTCCTTGACGGGATAGCGGTTATAGAGCTCCAGAATGGGCCAGAACTCTTCCGGGTCGGAAATACCCAATCGGGTCTTGATGGAAATCTCAATGGGGCACTGGGAAAAAACTTCCTCCAGGAATTGCTCCAACTCTTGGGGCACAGCCAGAAACCCAGCCCCCTTCCGCTTGGCGGTCACCGTACCGGAGGGACAGCCCAGGTTCAGGTTGACCTCCCTGTACCCCATGTCCGCCAGGGTCTTGGCCGCCCACAGAAAGTCCTCTCCCCGGCGGGTAAGCAGCTGAGGCACCAGGGGAACCCCCTGGTTGCCCGACGGCTCAATCTCCCGCAGCTCCCGCTTGGGAAACACATGGTCCTGAGTGGGGGACAGAAAGGGGGTATAATACCGCTCCACACCCCCAAACCACTTCTGATGGGCGCTGCGATACCACACGCTGGTGACCCCCTCCATGGGGGCAAATTCTATCTTCAAACGTCTCTCTCCTCATTATTATACGCTGCTGGAAATTGTAGCCCATCCTCTCCCTCTCTGTCAAGGGCAGATCCCCCTTGACAACATGGTATGGCTGTGCTATACTTCTTTTGTGGTTAGTTATAGCTAACCATTATATTTACCAAATGATTAGTTATAACTAACCAAAAAAGGAGCCCACTATGCACTTTGAACAAGCCCTGATTGAGCACGGCGCCCTCACCCTGGCGGGCCTGAAGCCCGCCTCCCTGTTCCGGTTTCTTCCCCGGGATGGAAAGGCCTTTATCGCCCGCTTTCTGGAGTGCCGGGAGGAGCTGGCCAAACGGGGGCTGCGGCTGGTGATCCTGAAGGGCTGCCGGAAAACGGGCTCCTATCTGCTCTGTCTCTACCGGGAGCGGGAGCTGACCGCCCTGCTGGCCCGGACAGAGTACCGGCAGTTCCTCTATTCCATGGGCTACCGGCCCTGGGACGGAGTGCGGGGCTGCCTGCGGCAGCTGGCGGTGCGGCTGTGCCTGGATGAGGAGTTTCCCCACGAGATCGGCGTATTTCTGGGGTATCCCCTGGAGGACGTGACCGGCTTCATCGCCCATGGCGGCAGAAATTACACCTGCAGCGGCTGCTGGAAGTGCTACGGCGACCCGGAGGCGGCACAGAGACGGTTTGCCCGCTACCGCCGGTGTACCGAGCTCTACCGCCGCCGCTACGCCCAGGGCGCCACCCTGGGGCAGCTCACCGTGGCTGCCTGATTCTCTCAGAACGAAAGGAAGGATACACATGAGCAAAATCGCAATTGTCTATTGGAGCGGAACCGGCAATACCGAGGCCATGGCCAACCTGGTGGCCGAAGGGGTGGCCGCTGCCGGCGGGCAGGCCGACCTGCTGACCCCCGAGCTGTTTGACGCCGGGCAGGTGGACCAGTACGCCGCCTTTGCCTTCGGCTGCCCCTCCATGGGAGCGGAACAGCTGGAGGAGGCGGAGTTCGAACCCATGTTTACCGCCGTCAAGCCCAGGCTGGCGGGCAAAACCGTGGGGCTGTTCGGCTCCTACGGCTGGGGGGACGGCGAGTGGATGCGCACCTGGGCGGCGGACTGCGAGGACACCGGGTGCGACCTGATCGCCGAGCCGGTGATCGCCTGCGGCGCTCCCGAGGGGGGTACCGCCGACGCCTGCCGGGAGCTGGGCCGCGCGCTGGTCCGCTGAGGAATGGCAGAAAAGGACGCTCTGCTACTTCTGATAGAGGTATCTTAACGTGTATCTTCGGATTAGGCAGGCAGTGTAGTTGCGCTGTCTGCCTTTTCCACTGTCTCCTTGTAGAGAAGTATATCGTCCGTTTCGTTGCGGTTGCAGAAAGCAAAACCTGACTGGTATTGATGTATGTTTTATCTCTTCAAGGCGCTTTTTAAAAACGGTTTGACACAACTAACCCATTGTGTTATAATGAGTGCACGACGCGCAGTGCGTGATGCATGGTAAGTCCAATCGCCGCTGCGCATCATTTTATGCTCAAAAGTTAGTTATTGCTAACCACAAAGAAAGGGGAGGATCTTATCAGACCGTATCGATCTACCATTGTCCTGCTTGTTCTGCTGCTTATCGTATCCTGCTGTTCGCTGTTTGTAGGGGTCATCGATCTGACGCCAGGTGAGCTTCTGACAGGTAATTTTGAGCAGTTGGAAATTTTCATCATCTCTCGGCTGCCCCGCCTGCTGGCGGTCCTATGCACCGGCATCTGCATGAGCGTGGCGGGTCTCATCATGCAGCAGCTGTGCAGTAACAAATTCGTGTCACCCACAACAGGCGCCACCATTTCTTCGGCTCAGTTCGGCATTCTGCTGGCGCTGCTGTTCATGCCGGCATCCACCCTGTGGAGCCGGGCCATCTTCGCTTTTGCCGCGGCGATCCTTGGCACCTGGATCTTCGTCTGGTTCTTTCAGCGCATCCAGTTCAAGGATGTGGTGATGGTACCACTGGTGGGCATCATGTTCGGCAATGTCATCGGCGGCATTACCAACTATCTGGCCTACAAATACGAAATGACCCAAGCGTTGTCCTCCTGGCTGGTGGGCCATTTTTCGCTGGTGCTGAAAGGCCGGTACGAGATCGTCTGGCTGACGGTACCGCTGGTGGCGCTGGCGTTTGTCTTTGCCAATCACTTCAACATTGTGGGACTGGGAAAGGATTTTTCCAAGAACCTGGGTGTCCCGTACAACCTGGTTCTCTTCTCCGGACTCACCATTGCCGCCATGATCACTGCCAGTATCGTGGTTGTGGTGGGTTCCGTCTCTTACATCGGCCTGATCGTACCAAATGTGGTGGCCATGTACAAGGGCGATAAGATCCGGGGCACGCTGGTGGACACCGCCCTGTTCGGCGCTATCTTCGTGCTGGTGTGCGACATGATCGGTCGAGTGGTGATCTTCCCCTATGAGCTGCCCATTGAGCTGATCGTTGGCATTCTGGGGAGCCTGATCTTCATTGCCCTGCTGTTTTACCGACTCAAGCACGGCCGCAAGGCCATCCGCCTGGGCAGCGCCGGGACAGGCTGCTGCTCCGCCATGCCTAACCTGAAAGGAGGTGCGGACCAGTGAACACTGCTGCCTTGCGCTCCAACCAGCGCAAACTGCTGATCCTGGCTGCGATCGTTCTTCTCTGTGCAGCGGGATATATGCTGGTGGATGTCAACTTTTCCAATCCCAAACTCCTGGCCTATGCCATGAAGATCCGTACCCCCAAGCTCATCGTCATGCTCATCACCGCCTTTTCCATCGGCGGAGCCTCTCTGGTGTTCCAGTCCATCATCAACAACACCATTGTGACCCCCTGCCTGCTGGGCATGAATTCCCTGTATACCCTCATCCACACAGCGGTGGTGTTTTTCCTGGGCTCCTCCAGTATCATCGCATCCAGCGCAAATCTTTCCTTCGCGGTGGACGTGGTATTCATGGGAATTACCGCCACTATTATTTACAGCTGGATCTTCAAAAAGACCAAGCACAATGTACTCTATGTGCTGCTGGTAGGCACGGTTCTGACCTCTTTCTTCGGCAGCATTCAGACGACGCTGACCCGTGTGATGGACCCTAATGAGTACGACACTCTGCTGAATACCCTGGTGGCCAGTTTCAGCAACATCAATTCCGAGATTATCGTCTTTTCCCTGATTCTTCTGGCAAGTGTCATCTTCATCCTGCGTAAGGAGTTGGCTCTGCTGGATGTGCTGACGCTGGGCAAGGAACAGGCCATCAATCTGGGCGTGGACTACGACCGCTGCATCCGCCGCCTGCTGCTGGGCGTGACCCTCTGCATCGCCGTGGCCACCGCCATGGTGGGACCCATCTCCTTTTTGGGGCTCATCATCGCCAACCTGTCCCGTCAGCTGCTCAAAACCTTCCGGCACACCCAGTTAATTCTGGGTACAGCACTGTTCGGCATGGTCGTGCTGGTGGGCGGGCAGCTTATCGTGGAACATGTGTATTCCTATTCCGTGCCGGTGAGCGTTTTCATTACCGTGGGCGGGGGCCTCTATTTCCTCTATCTTCTCCTGACAAGAAAGAAGGTGTAATTGTGCGAATTCAGGAATTGACCAAACAGTATGACGGTAAAACCGTGGTGGACGGCGTGACCTTCGCTATCCCCAGGGGCAAGGTAATTTCCCTCATCGGCCCCAACGGTGCGGGCAAATCCACTGTCATGGGCATGATCTCCCGGCTTATCGCCCACGACAGCGGACTGGTGGACTTCGAGGGCAAGGACATCGGCAAATGGAAAAGCAAGGAACTCTCCAAACGTCTTGCCATCCTGACCCAAACCAACAACATCCAGATGAAGCTGACCGTGCGAGAGCTGGTGACATTCGGGCGTTTTCCCTATTCGGGCAACCGGGTCACCCCGGAAGATCAGAAGATCATCGATCGGGCCATTGCCTACATGGAGCTGGAGGAATTTCAGGATCGTTTCATCGACGAGCTCTCCGGCGGCCAGCGGCAGCGGGCGCTGATCGCCATGGTCATCGCCCAGGATACCGAGTATGTGCTTCTGGACGAGCCTACCAACAACCTGGACATTTACCACGCCACCAATATGATGAAAATCGTTCGCCGCCTCTGCGACGAGCTGGGAAAGACGGTGATTTTGGTGCTGCATGAGATCAACTATGCGGCATTTTACTCTGATTACATCTGTGCCTTCAAGGACGGAAAAATCGCCAAGTTCGGCACTGTGGAGGAGGTGATGACAAAAGAGAATCTGTCACAGATTTATCAGGTGGACTTTGAGATCCTGACCATTGCGGGCAAACCCCTGTCCATCTACTATTGATTCCCTTATTTTCAGTACTTTTAGAAAAGGAGCAACCAAAAATGAACCTGAAAAAGATGCTTTCTCTTGCCCTGGCCGGCGTGATGGCTTTGAGCCTTATGGCCTGCTCCGCACAGAACGGCGGCGGCTCCACCGAGGCTGGCGGAAACGTGGGCGGTCAGGTCGACAGTGAGGCCCAGAACAACGCCGCCCAAGAGACTGTAACCATCACCAGCCTCAATGCCAGCCATGAGGCGGCTGAGCTGGAGGTGCCCTACGACCCTCAGCGCATCGCCATTCTGGATATGGCCTCTCTGGACATCCTGAACGCGCTGGGTGTGGGCGACCGGGTAGTAGGCACCGCATCCACCAGCCTGGAGTATCTTCAGGACTACATCAATGACGATATCGCCAATCTGGGCACCATCAAGGAGGCCGATCTGGAAGCCGTCATGGCATGCGAGCCGGATGTCATCTTCATCGGCGGCCGCCTGGCTTCCAGTTATGACGCCCTCAGCGAGATTGCTCCTGTGGTCTACCTGGCCACTGATACCGAGCTTGGCGTAGTGGAAAGCGTGCGGCAGAACGCTACCACCATTGCCTCCATGTTTGGTCTGGAGGACAAGGTGGATGAGCTGATGGCCAATTTTGACGCCCGGATCACCACCCTGTCCGAATTTGCCGCCGGCAAGACCGCCATCGTGGGACTGGTCACCAGCGGTAGCTACAATGTGCTGGGCAATGACGGCCGCTGCTCCATGATTGGACGCGAAATTGGTTTCGAAAATATTGGCGTGGACGCCAACATCGACACCTCCACCCATGGCAACGAGGCATCTTTTGAGTTCATTGTGGAGAAGGCACCCGACTATATCTTCGTTCTGGACCGTGATGCCGCCATCGGCACCGACGGGGCAAAGCTGGCCCAGGAGATCATGGAAAACGAACTGGTGATGAGTACCGACGCCTACAAGAACGGCCATCTCGTCTATCTGGCCCACCCTGCCGTTTGGTATACCGCTGAGGGTGGCATTACTGCGCTGGACATCATGCTGTCCGACCTGGAAAGCGAACTGTCGGTCTCGTGAAATTAGCTGCCTGGACTTTTTATTAAGCCATAAGCAGCCTCAATACATCAACAGGCCAGAGGATACGCATTGGATCCTCTGGCCTGATAGCTATTCAAGCGACAGGAAAGATGTTGGCCCCAGCGCAACGATGCACAGGACTGTAACATACAGCTCCATGTCCCCCTCCGACAAGGGAAAGCAAGAATTAGGGCGTTGACCGCCATACTCAGCAGCAGCCGAGGCACAGGCATGCTGCCTATTTTGTTCAGGCCAATCTCTCCGTGGTCATGTTCCGCGCCGGAAGATGGCTTCTGAACTTCCGGCCCGGCCACCTCACGAAATTCCGTGAACACGGGCTGGGTCATACCGGTCCTGCCAGGGCCGCTCCTCCGCGGGATAGCCACAGGCTATAAATGCAAACGCATCCAGATGCTCCGGAAGCCGCAGTACCTGCCGGGCAGCCTCCATCCGCTCCGCCAAAGGCGCGGCGCCAAGCCACACCGCCCCCAGTCCCTGACTCACTGCCTCCAGGAGCAGGTTTTCGATTGCGGCAGAGCAGTCGATCTGGGCATACTCCGGCATAGGACAGTCTTTCCGACAGCACACCACGATGCCCAGAGGCGCATTCTTCAGGCAGCCGGCATAGGGACTGCAGGCAGCCAGTTCTCCCAGCCGCATTCGGTTGGTAACGACATAAAACTCCCAGGGCTGTTGGTTTCCGGCAGATGGAGCCGCCATGGCAGCACGAAGCAGCAGTTCTGTTTTTTCCCCTCCTACAGGCCGATCTTGAAAACGACGAACGCTGACCCTGCGAAAAATCTCGTTCATATGTATCTTCCTCCATTGAAAAAATAAAATGAGCGGCGTAACTGGATTTACGCAGTTACGCCACTCGTTATATAACAGTTTATCATAATAAAGTTCGCATTGTCAAGTTCCTGATGTTGACAGAGCACCGCACAGCGCTGTGCTCTCACAGCTTTTATGGGAGACAAATTTTCGCCACATCTATCTTCGGATATTAAAGTACAGTTAATTTACAGCATGGTATGATAGGACCACCAAAAAAACAGGAGGCTCGTTTATGTATTGTAAGAAAGTCACCGCATTGCTGCTTTCCCTGTCCCTGACGGCAGGACTGTGCGCCTGCGGTCAGAAATCATTGAGAGCGGAAATCGAAGAAACCACTTCAGCCGTGGCCGATGCCGAAGAAAAAGCGTATATTGAGGAGACTTTAAATCTGGCCAATAACACCGATCTGACCTGGACCTACAATACGGACGCTGATGCCTGGGTCATGTCTATTGTGTCCGCTGTGGTCTATCCGGAACTGCCAGATCAGCAGGGCGTTTCCGCCTGTATTCCAGGCGCCTATGTTACCGGCATTGACACTGACGGAGACAACTCTGCCGATGTGACCAGTAGGGAGGCCGGGGAGAAGCCGTCAGCGGCTCCTTGGTTATCGATTATGAGGCCCAGATTACCAGTACCAACGGCCAAACCTACACCGCAGCTACTGCCCCTGTCATCCTCAACACTGGTGCGGCTGGATACGGCTCCCAGATGAACTCCCTGGCGTCCACCACCTACGCGTCCGACGGATATATCAATGTGTCCTGCGGCAACCGGGGCAAGCAGGACACCGCCACTGATGAGGACGGAAACACATATTATACCGGCGACGCCCCCTCCTGCCTGGTGGATCAGAAGAACGCAGCCCGGTTCATAAAGTACAACATCCTGCTGGGCAACCTGCCGGGCAGCGTAAACTATATGGTTTCCACCGGCGGCTCTGGCGGCGGTGCCCATGCGGTGATGTTCGCTGTTACCTCCAATGATCCCGACTTTTACGACTATGAGATCGCTGCCGGCGCAGTGGGTATTTACTATACCGAGGACGGCGGCTACTCTACCGCCGTTACTATTGGTAGTACGGATTACGAGATCTCCGACGGGGCCTGGGGCTGCATCGCGTACAGTCCTATCACCTCCCTGGCGGAGGCGGATATGGCTATGGCCTTCGAGTATGACCTGGATGCGGAATACGGCTTTTCCACCCCGTTCCAGGCTCAGCTGGCTGAGTACCTGTCCGCAGCCTATATGGAGCATATCAACGAGCAGAACCTCTCCGTTAATGAGTCCGATGTGGGCTTTGACCTCAACGGCGACGGGGATCTGGAGGACTCCGTCGCCCTGACCATTGAGTATGACCCCGAGGCATACCCCGAGACCAACGGCTACTACGGAACCTATCTGGATCTGTATCTGGCCGAGTTCACAGCGAATCTCCAGTGGTATGTGGACAGTCGGGATTACGCCGAAGGCTGGACCTGGTTTGACGCAGACGGCAACGCTCTCACTGATGAGGAGGTAGCCGCCATGACCGTACAGGACAAGGCGGAGGCCTTTCTGGAGGGCCGCTATGCCAAAAGTTCAACAGGCGGCATGGGCGGCGGCATGATGGCCGGTGGAATGGACGGCAAAGGCGATACGGAATTTGACCCGGAGCAGCTGCCTGAACGCGCTGATGGCCAGATGCCAGATTGGAAAGACGGTCAGATGGACCGTGGCAACGGCGGTGGCAACCATGAGATGATCGTGGGCACACCTGATGCCGGCACCACCCAAGCCGCTGGCAGCAGTGTGGACTCCAACAACTACGCCACCTATGAGGAGATGGTGGAGGCCTACCGCACCGACATTGAAAGCATCGAGGCTGGGGATCAATACGGCAACAACCTGGTGGAGCTCTATAACCCCCTGAACTATATCAGTGCGGAGGATGCAGAAAATCCGACCTGGGTGAGAATGCTCTGCGGCGCGGCGGAGGGCGACATCTCCATGCTCAACTCCCTGAACCTTCAGATCGCCATGCTGAATGCCGGGATTGATGCTACGATCGAATGGCAGTGGGACGGCGGACATGTGCCCTCTGAAGTGCTGGGTGACTCCTTCAGCCTGTATGTGGATCAGATGTACGGGGAATATGTGAACGGCGCAGCCGCTATCACCAAGGCCGCCGCTGAGCCTCAGACCGTCAACGGCACCGCCACCGAGGCCACCGGCACTGATCTGACCGGCTGGGTCAGCTATGAGGATGGAACAGTCTCCTTCTCCTTGGCCGACGCGGCTGCCTACCGCACCGCCGGAGCCAGCAAAGCCATCCCCGGCTTTGATGCCATCGACTACGGTCAGGAGGATTATGTGTTTGGCACCAAAGAGCAGGATGCCCGCCACTGGGACAGCGTTCTGCTAGAGATTTTCGAGACCTATGCCGATACGCTTGCACCTCTGTTCAACAGCGGTGCTGAGCAATAAGACTAATTTAATGGTAAGGAAGCAGGGACCCTCTTGGGTCCCTGCTTCCTTACTGTTGGTATCAAAATGGCGGGTAAATCCTGCGCTCCATTTATGATATATTTGAGTTAAAGCAGCACATTTGTGTTCCTGTTTATACCAATAGTCGATTGGATGAAGTGGAGAGAAATCATGTGCTAAGGAGAGCTGTCCGCATCCTGTTTTATGCCTGGGGTGATCTACCCAGGGCGTGCTCCTTGATCTTTTGAAAGGTCTCCTCGCTGAGGTCGTGTTCAATCTTGCAGGCGTCCGCCGCCGCCACGTCGGGACTGACGCCAAGATGGATGAAAAATTGGGTAAGCAGCTTGTGCCGCTCATAGATCCGGCGGGCAATCTCCTCCCCGGCGGGCAGCAGAGAGATATAGCCCTCCTTGTCCACCTCAATATAACCGCTCTCCCGCAGTTTCTTCATGGCCACGCTGACGCTGGGCTTGGAAAAATGCAGGTGGTTGGCGATGTCGATGGATCGCACCAGCCCCTGGGTCTCATGCAGGCTGAGGATGGTCTCCAGATAATTTTCGGCGGATTCGTAAATGTTCATGGCCCTTCTCCTTTCCGGCAGGAGCTTTTTTACAGTGTAACATAACTCAGTCCCTTTGGCAAGGCGGCTCCAGCCTCCGCCAGGCGGGCACCTGCCGCCACAGCAGGCAGGCCAGCCAGCCGCACAGCAGCCCCACCGCCATACCCGCCAGCACATCGCTGGGGAAATGGACCCCCACATACAACCGGGAAAAGCCCATCAGGGCGGCCAATACCACGGCGATCACCTTCATCCACCGCCAGGGCAGCGTACGGCACCAGGCGGAGGCGGCGGCAAAGGCGGCGCAGGTGTGGCCCGACGGGAAGGAGTTGGGGTCGTGCTCCTCCACCAGCGGCACCAGTCCCTCCACCGACAACCAGGGCCGGGCCCGGCCCACCAGATGCTTGAGGGCCACATTGGTACACAGCAGCCCCAGCAGCATGGCCAGCAGGCTGGCCAGTCCCGCCTTGCGGGTTTTCCGAAAGCAGAGCATCAGTACGGACAGCGCGATCCACAGCATGCCCGCGTCGCCCAGCTTTGTATACACGCTTAGAATACCGTTGCACACAGCGCAGCGCAGCGTCTCCTGAATCCACAGCAGCACGCCGCCGTCTATTGCGAGAAACCATTCCGGCATAGCAATCCTCCTAATAAAAAATCAGGGGCGGCGCATCTGCCGCCCCTGTCTGGTGTCATATTATTCCGCCTCTTCGCCCCACACGCAGTAGGTGATGGTGCCGGAGCTCATCTCAAATTTATCGGTTTTGATAATGTGGCTCTTGCCCAAACGGACCTCCTGGGTGCCGATCTCCGAGGTGATGGTGTTGACCACGTTGCACTCAACGGTAAAGGTCAGGTCCAGCAGCTGCTTGTCGGTGGACACCAGCAGCATGTCCCCGCTGGCGCTGACGGTGGCGTTGGTGGTGTGGGGCTTGGCCTCCACCGCGATTACCTGGCCGTCCAGCAGCTCGCCGGAGGCCATCAGCGTGGAGGGAATATACTGCTGGATATTCTCATAGACCTCGGGCTGGACGCTCTCCACCAGCACTTTATAGGTCACCTGAGTGGTCTTGGGGTTGACGGCTATGGTGCTGTTGGGGCCCAGGAATTTGACGCCCAGCACCGCCGCGGCGATTACAATGACCAGAATCACCAGCAGATCCACAATGTTGATCTTTCCAAAGAGTCTTCCCTTTTCGTCTATCATCTTTTGTAGCCTCCGAGGTTGTAAATTGACGGTATCGTTGGTACAATGGTACTCGGGTATTGTACCATATCTCCCCACAGCCCGACAAGTACTTTCTTTGGAGGTTTCCAATCCATGAAGGTCATCCACCTGATCTCCGGCGGCGACAGCGGCGGGGCCAAAACCCACGTCCACTCGCTGCTTCAAAATCTCTCCCGCACCATTGAGGTAACCATGGTGTGCTTTATGGAGGGTCCCTTTGCCCAGGAAGCCCGGGAGCTGGGCATTTCCACCGTGGTTCTGCCCGGGCACAATCTGCTGCACACCTTCCGCACCCTGAAGCAGATGATCCGGGAGGGCGGCTATCAGATCATCCACTGCCACGGCGCCCGGGGCAACATGATGGGCGCCCTGCTGCGGAAGGCCACCGGCCTGCCGGTGGTCACCACCGTCCACTCGGACTACCGGCTGGACTACCTGGGCCGCCCCTTCTCCCGCGTCTCCTACGGCACCATCAACACCATCGCGCTGCGGCGTCTTGACTACCGCATCGGCGTATCCGACGCCATGACCAACCTGCTGATCTCCCGCAAGTTTGACCCGGACAAGCTGTTCACCATCTACAACGGCCTGGACTTCACCCCCCGCACCCCCGCCATGACCCGGGAGGCCTACTGGAAAAGCGTGGGGCTGCAGGCGGATGAAAACAGCGTGGTGGTGGGTATCGCCGCCCGGCTCAACCCGGTGAAGGACATCGCCACCCTGGTACGGGGCTTTGCCCTGGCCCATGAGACCTGCCCCAATCTGCGGCTGCTCATCGCCGGCGACGGCGAGCAGATGGACATGCTCAAAAACCTGGCCCGGGAGCTGGGGGTGGCGGAGCAGGTGTGCTTTGCCGGCTGGGTCACCGACACCGACAGCTTCTACAACGCCCTGGACATCAACACCCTCACCTCCCTGTCCGAGACCTTCCCCTACTCCCTCACCGAGGGAGCCCGGGCGGGACTGCCCACGGTGGCCAGCCGGGTGGGAGGCGTGCCCTACCTCATTGAGCACGGCGTCCACGGCTTTCTCTTTGAGGCGGGAGACGATCAGGCCCTGGCCCGCCATCTGATCACCCTGGCCCAGGATCCGGAGCTGCGCCGCCACATCGGCCAGCGGCTCTATCAGCGGGCCAGGGAGGACTACTCTCTGGAGAGTACCCTTCAGCGGCAGCTCTCCATCTACCAGGCCATCCTCCGCCGCCAGGGCCGCAAGACCGGCCGACGGGACGGGGCCCTGGTGTGCGGCGCCTACGGCCGGGGCAACGCCGGAGACGACGCCATTCTGGAGGCCATTGTCACCGAGCTGCGGCAGGTGGACCCCGACCTGCCGGTGTGGGTGCTCTCCCGCAATCCTGAGAGCACCCGGCTTACCTACCGGGTCAACTCCATTTACACCTTTGCCTTCCCCAAATTTTTGTGGCGGATGCGCAAGACCAAGCTGTATATCAACGGCGGCGGCTCCCTGATGCAGGATGTGACCAGCCACCGCTCCCTGTGGTTTTACCTGTTCACCATCTCCTGGGCCAAACGACTGGGCAACCAGGTGATGATGTACGGCTGCGGCATCGGTCCCATCCACTCCCCCGCCAACCGCCAGCGGGCCTCCCGGGTCCTGCAGAAGAGTGTGGACGCCATCACCCTCCGGGATACCCACTCCAAGGACGAGCTGGAGGATATGAAGGTCACCGCGCCGGAGATCATCCTCTCCGCCGACCCCACCGTCATCCTCCCCCCCTCCCCCGAGCAGGCCATCGACGGCATTCTGGAAAGTCAGGGCATCGACCCCAAGGGAAAGTATATTGGCTTTGCCCTGCGGCCCTGGCCGGGCTTTGAGGAAAAGGCCCAAATCTTTGCCGCCGCCGCGGATTATGCCTACGAGAAGTATGGCCTGACCCCCGTCTTTTTACCCATTGAGCGGCGTCTGGACGTGGCCGCCGCCCGCTCCGCCGCCCAGTATATGAAGGCCCCCCACTATATCCTGCAGGAGACGGGCAGCTCCAGCCACACCATCGGCCTGTTCGCCCGGATGCAGGTGGTGGTGTCCATGCGCCTGCACGCCCTGGTATTCGCCGCGGGGCAGGGCGTCCCGCTGGTGGGCGTGGTATACGACCAGAAGATCAGCTCCTTCCTCTCCTATATCGGGCAGGATCTCTATACCGACCTGAGAGAGGTAACGGCGGAGGGACTCCGGCACTATATCGACGGGGCCTGCGCCCGCATTGGGGACCAGGAATTTTTGTCCGGCGGCGTGGACCGGCTGCGCCGGGTCGAGGAGCGCAACAGCGAGACCGCCCGCAAACTCCTGGAGAGGTGAGCGGCCTTGAAACAGATCCTCTGCCTCTCCTGTACCCCCTGGCGTACCATTCCCACCCGTACCCAGCAGCTGATGATCCGGCTGAAGGACGCCCAGGTGCTCTTTTTTGAGCCGCCGGGCAGACGCTGGAAGGACCCGGGCCGGAACATGCGGCCCGGTTTGACGGTCTACACCCTCCCGCCGGTGCTGGAGGCGGAGGAGCGGCACCGGCTGCTGTTCCGCCGCCACTATCGCAAATTGGCCAACTATATCCAGCGGCGGATGGACCGGCACCGGTTCCGGGAGCCGCTGCTGTGGTGTACCTCCCCGGAGCAGGTCCACTTGCTGGAATACCTGCCCCACCGGGGCGTGGTGTACGACTGCTACCGGGACTGGGAGGACTTTTCTCCGGTGTGGGAAAGCGATCTGGCCCTGGCCGCCGACGTGATCTTCGCCGCCTCCCCCGGGCTGAGGCACCACCTGGCCCCCTGCAACGACAATATCGCCATCCTGCCCAACGGGGTCAACCACCTGATGTTTACCCGGCCCAACGCCGAGTGTCCCCGGGAGCTGGCGGGCATCCCCGGCCCGGTGCTGGGCTACTGCGGGGTGGTATGGGAGGACCTGGACCTGGCGCCGGTGGCCGCCGCCGCCGGGGAACTGCCCGGCTGCACCTTTGTCTTTCTGGGCCGGGTGGAGGACGGCCCTATGGTCCGCCATCTGAAACGGTTCCCCAATGTGCGTTTTCTGGGCCGCCGCCCGCCGGTGGAGGTACCTGACTACCTGGCCCGGTTTGACGTCTGCCTCAACCTCCAGCGCTGGTCGGAGCAGTATGACGACATCATTCCCACCCGGGTGTACGAATACCTCTCCTCCGGCAAGCCCACCGTGTCCATGTTTTACCCCGAACAGGTGGAGCATTTCCCCGACGTGGTCTACGGCGCCCATTCCCCGGAGGAATTTGCCCGTCTGTGCCGCCGGGCCCTGGCCGAGACCGGCGACTGGGCCCGCCTGCGCCGCCAGGAGCACGGCGCCAGCGCCGCCTGGTCGGTCCGGGCTCAGCAGGTCGCCCGTATTCTGGCCGCCATCGGCCTGTATTAGTCGCGCATATCCCCACCCCCGTTCCAGTAAAATGGGACGGGGGTGAATGTTATGCTGACCGCGATCCTGTCCCATCCGGTGACCGCCCTGACCTGCCTGCTGGTGCTGGCAGTGGTGGCAGTCAACGGCTGGACCGATGCGCCCAACGCCATCGCCACCGCGGTGTGCACCGGGGCCATGCCCTTCCGGCGGGCGGTGGGGCTGGCCGCCCTGTGCAATCTGCTGGGATTGGGCTGGGCCGTGGCCTTCTCCCCGGTGGTAGCCGAAACTCTGTTTTCCATCGCCGGTTTTGGGGCGGACGTACCCGCCGCCCGCTCCGCCCTGTGCGCCGGGCTGTGCGCCGTGGTGCTATGGTCCACCGCCGCCTGGCGCTTCGGCATCCCCACCAGCGAAAGCCACGGTCTGGCCGCCGCCGTCACCGGCGCCGCCCTGGCCCTGCCCGGCGGCACGGTACACCCCGGCCCCTGGGCCAGGATCCTGCTGGGCCTGGCCCTGTCGGTGTGCCTGGGCTGGCTGGCCGGACGGCTGTTCCGGCGGGCTCTGACCCTACTCCGCCCCTCTCCCGCCCTGTGCCGCCGGGGACAGGTGGGGGGCGCGGCGGCCATGGCCTTCCTCCACGGCGCCCAGGACGGCCAGAAATGTCTGGGCATCCTGCTGCTGGGGCTCTCCCTCTCCCCCGTTCTGCCTCAGCAGAGGATTTTCTCCATTCCTTTGGAGCTGACCCTGCTGTGCGCCGGAGTCATGGCGGCGGGCACAGCCCTGGGCGGCCGTCGGATCATCGACACGGTGGGCCGGGAGATGGTGTGCCTGAGTCCCAGGCAGGGGCTGGCCGCCGACCTGGGCGGGGGATCCTGCCTGCTGGCCTGCACCCTGCTGGGCCTGCCCGTCAGCACCACCCACGCCAAAACCGCCGCCGTCCTGGGGGCCGGCTCCAGAGCCGACCGGCGGGTGGCCGGCCGGATCGCGCTGACCTGGCTGTTCACCTTTCCCGGCTGCGGCCTGCTGGGTTTTTTCCTGGCAAAGCTCTTTCTCTTTGGCTCCTGATGTGATATACTGCCTTCCGCGGGAATTCCCCATTATGGGACAGGAGGCGACCTTTTATGAAGTATCATACCGCCATTTTCGATCTGGACGGCACCCTGCTGGACACCCTGCAGGACCTGGCCGACAGCACCAATTACGCCCTGGCGCTCCACCACTTGCCCACCCGCACGGTGGAGGAGGTCCGCCGCTTCGTGGGCAACGGCGTGGGGCTGCTGATCCACCGGGCGGTGCCGGAGGGCACGGACGAGGCCCTGGAGCATCAGGTGCTGGCCGATTTCCGGGCCCACTACCTGGTGAATATGGAGCACAAGACCGCCCCCTACCCCGGGGTGCTGGAGCTGCTGGACCGGCTCCGGGCGGCGGGAATCCGTACGGCGGTGGTATCCAATAAGTTTGACGGCGCAGTGAAGGGTCTGTGCCAGGCCTATTTCGGAGACCGGGTGGAGGTGGCCATCGGGGAATCCCAAGGGGTGGCCCGCAAGCCCGCCCCCGACACCGTATTCCGGGCCCTGGCCGAGCTGGGAAGCCAGGCGGAAGGCGCGGTGTACATTGGCGATTCCGACGTAGACATCCAGACTGCCCAAAATTCTGGCCTGCCCTGTATCTCGGTGAGCTGGGGGTTCCGGGACGAGGCCTTCCTCCTCGAGCACGGAGCTGCTACTATCGTGGCCAACCGGGAGGAGCTGGCTGAACTGCTTCTGGAGGCATAATGGATGAAAAGCCGGGCCGGCGATCTCGCCGGCCCGGCTTTTTTCTTGACAATATCGAGAGACGATATTATAATATCCACAGACGATATCGAGACACGATATCAGGAGGTGAGGAAGATGGGCCGCAAGACCCTGGAGCTGCTGACCGAGTCCATGTTTTACGTGCTCATGTCCCTGCTGCGGGAGGACCGGTGCGGCACCGAGATGGCCGACTGGGTGCAGGGTCGTACCGGAGGCCGGGTCCGGCTGGGCCCCGGCACCCTGTACACCATTCTAGCTAAGTTTCAGGAGGAGAACCTGATCCGGGAGACGGCAGTGGACGGCCGGCGGCGGACTTATACTCTGACGGATGAGGGCCGCAGACGCTATCTGGAGGAGGTGGCCCGGCTGCGGGCCTGCCTGAGCGACGCGGAGGAGGAAGGGCAATGAAAGACATCATACGCAAGTTGATCTATATTGAGCCGCTGGACATGGACCACTTTGAGGGCTGGCTGGAGGAGATGGCCCGGAAGGGACTGCTGTTTGAGCGGATGTCCTATTGGGGCGTGGTGTTCCGCCGGGGGGAGCCCGCCGCCATACGCTACCGGCTGGAGCCCGCCGGGCGGCTGTGGACCCGGGAGAGCAAGGACTACTGCAGGGAGTTGGGCTGGAACTATCTGGGTCAGGCGGGGCAGCATTTTGAACTCTACGCCAACCCTGATCCGGAGGCCCCGGAGCTCCACACCGACCCGGTGGTGCAGAGCTATGCGCTGGACCTGCTGGGCAAGCGGCTGCGCTGGTACCTGGGCGGGCTGGCCGCCCTGACCTTGCTGCTGCTGGCCGCCGTCCTCTTCCCCGTCCTCACCCGGCAGGCGGAGATCGCCAATTTCCCAAATCTGTGCCTGCTGGTCTTTGACCTGTTTGTCCTGGCCCAAGAGATACGGACCTACATCTCCTTCTTCCGGCTTCGTCGGCAGCTGGCAGAGGGCTTGCCGCCCCAGCGGGACGGCAGCTGGCGGCGGAGCATGGGCTGGAGAACGCTCCCCATCCTGGTGGGTCTGGCTGTGCTGCTCCTGGAGCTGGGACTTCTGGCGGCCCTTCCTCTGTCCTGATCTGAGCGCTCAACTTTTAAAAGCACGGGAGGAATCACCATGAAGGATACAGTGCGGAAATGGATGTGTCTGGACCCCATCGACATGGACCATTTCGAGGGCTGGCTGGAAGCCATGGCCCAAAAGGGCCTGTTCTTTGAACGCCCCTGGGCCCTGGGTATCGTGTTCCGCCGGGGGAAGCCCGCCCATGTCCGCTACCGGCTGGACCCCGCCGGAAACCTGTGGAGCCGGGAAAACCGGGACTATTGCAGGACCTTGGGCTGGGAGTACGCGGGCAGCCTGGTGCAATACTTCGACCTGTATGTCAATTTTGACCCGGAGGCACCGGAGCTGCACACCGACCCGGTGGTGCAGAGCTACGCCCTGGAACAGGTAGCAAAGCGGGCCAAGCGAACCTGTATCCTGCTGACCACCCTGACCCTGGTGATGCTGGCCGTTGTCCTTCTGCCCTTTTTCCTTTTCTCCACACCCATTCTTACCTGGCTGGTGGAAAGCCCCACCAGCGGCAACCTGCTTGTGATCCTCCTGGATTTACTCTCTACCGCCATGACTGTCCAGGCATACCGTTCCTTTTTCCGGCTGCGCAGGCGGCTGGAGGAGGGGCTGCCGCCTCGCCGGGACGGAAGCTGGCGGTCCGCCGTTCATTTTCAGCGGGTACTGACCTGGATTGTCCTGTCCCTGACGGTCCTTTACGCAGCCGTTCTGGTGGTCACCACCTCCCGCGCCTGGGAAGGGCAGCTGGACGGTCTGAGCAAGCCCGTCCCCACCCTGTCTCTGACGGAGCTGGAAGATGACCCGGCGCTGGAGCCCCTGGTGGACGGCCGCTGGACCGACGGCCAGGACCGGAACAACTACGTCTCCTTTGCCTGCACCCTGGTGGCCCCGGCGCAGTATGAGATCATCCAAAAGCTCACCGACGGCAGAGACTATGAACCCCGGCTGACAACCCGCTGGTACCGGCTCTCCCTCCCCTTCCTGGCCTCCCCGCTGCTGGATGAGCTGGTGTACCAGCACACCCAGCACTACTATTCCCCCGATGACTATGACGTGGAAGAGCTTACCCTCTCCGGCTTTGACCGGGCGGTACTGGCCACCGACACCCACTGGCCCGGCCAGCGGCTCTTTCTCCAAAAGGGCAATGTGGTGGTCTACCTGAGCTACTCCGGCAATCAGGACCTGACCAGCCGCCCGGAGCTGCTGGAAGAACTGATCTCCTTCCAGGGTTAGAACATCCGTTTGACTTCCAGGCGGAAGCGTGATATCCTAGAAGTAAAGGGGGTGATGGGATGGAGCGGGTGATTCTCCACTGTGATCTGAACAGCTTTTACGCCTCGGTGGAGCTGCTGGACTACCCGGAACTGCGGGACAAGCCGGTGGCGGTGTGCGGCGACCCGGAGAGCCGCCATGGCATCATTCTGGCCAAAAATGAGCCTGCCAAGGCCTATAAGGTCCAGACCGCCGAGACCATCTGGCAGGCCCGGCGGAAGTGCCCCGACCTGATCCTCCTCCCCGCCCACCACGGCAAGTATCGGGCATACTCCAAACAGGTCAACGCCGTCTATGAGCGGTACACTGACCTGGTGGAGCCCTTTTCCATCGACGAGAGCTGGCTGGACGTGACGGGCACCCTCCATTTGTTCCACACCGACGGCAAGGGGCTGGCCGACCGGATCCGCCGGGCGGTGCGGGAGGAGCTGGGTCTTACCGTGTCGGTGGGGGTATCCTTCAACAAGGTCTTTGCCAAAATGGGCAGCGACTACAAAAAGCCGGACGCCACCACCGTCGTCTCCCGGGACAATTATCAGGAGCTGCTGTGGCCCCTGCCGGTGACCGATCTGCTGTTTGTGGGGCGGGCGGCGGCCCGGGTGCTGGCGGGCTACGGGGTACGCACCATCGGGGATCTGGCCCGGTTTGACCGGGCGGCGTTGGGGGAGATCCTGGGCAAGGGGGGCTACACCCTCCACGACTATGCCACCGGAGCGGAGCACAGCCCGGTAATCCCCGCCCGGGACATGCCGGGGCCCAAATCGGTGGGCAACGGCCTCACCTTTCCCCGGAATCTGGTGGGATGGGCAGAGCTGCGCACCGCCCTGTCCGAGCTGGCCGACGAGGTGGCCGCCCGGCTGCGCAAGCACGCCCTCAAGTGTACCACCGTACAGGTCACCATCCGGGACCCCAACTTCAAGGATATCTGCCGCCAGACGCGGCTGGCCGCCCCCACCTACGTCTCAAGGGACCTGGTGGAGGCGGCCATGGCGCTGGTGCGGGCGGCGTGGAACGAAAAGGCCCCGGTGCGGGCCCTCACCATCACCGCGCAGAATCTGGTGGAGGAGGGTGACGCGGGGGAACAGCTCAATCTGTTCGCCGCCAATGCCGCCCCCCGGAGGGACAAGCTGGAGAAGCTGGAAAAGGCCATGGACGGCATCCGGGACAAATTTGGCCGGGAGGCCATCTCCTCCGCCTCCAATCTCCGGCGGGGAGACCGGCGGCCCATCCCGCCGGGACCGCCGGAGGATGTCAGGCCGTCGGGACATACACCGGGTCGGTCAACGTGAGGCTCTGGCCGTCGTAGGCCAGTGTGCAGGTAAGCGTACCCACATAATTGCCCAGGGGCGGGCCGTTGACCGGGTCGCAGATCCCGATATCCACGGTAAAGAGATCGGGAAAATAGCAGATATAGCCGCAGGAGAGCGGATCCAGCCCCAGCTCCTTCAGCGTGGCCTCCACCCATGCCGCCTCCTCCTCGCCCAGGGTGAAGGTGGCTGCCAGGGCATAGCCGCCGCCCTCACCCGGTTCCAGCACGTGGAGCGCTTCCAGGCTCGCCCCCGTGCCGTGTCCCTCATACCGGATAATGGCCAGCTCGTCTGTCCCGTCCCCGTCCAGGTCAGCCCAGCCTGGCGTTGCCCAGGCATGCTGACCGGACAGGAGCGCGCCTGTATCAAACCAGGAGGTCACACCATTTACCCACACCCCCATCTGGCTGGTCTCCAGCTCCGGGTCATTGCGCACATAGATGGACACACCGGTGGTGTCCTCCCCCTGAGCGGGGTCCGGCCACAGGCGCACGGTAATCTCCTCCCCGGCGGCAGGCTGACCGGGCAGTTCCTCCTCCGGCACCGCCCAAAAGACGGTGCTCCACTGGGTCTGGGTCCCGTCCGGCCAGGTATATGCCACCGTCACCCCCAGCAGCAGATCCTCTCCTTTCCACCAGCCCTTTTCCTCCAGGTTCAGGGGAAAGCCAAAGGCGGAGTACACCTGTTCCCGCTCCTTGCCGCCGCTGCTGCCTCCCACCGGGGCCTGGTCCGCCACACCATACCTCTCGTCCAGCAGATAGAGCGTAAGCTCGGTGGACTGGAAGGGTTCTGAGAGGTCGTTGACGGTAAGAATGGCGTCCATAGGCAGGGTACACAGATTGCCCTGAACCACAATGGAGCCAAACTCCGACGGTCCGCCCTCACAGACCGGCAGGATGGTGCCGACGGAGACCATCAGCGGTTCCTCCAACACCTGGTCCTCCCGCACAGAGGGCACCAGGAGGCGGTAGGCATAGGTAGCTGAGCGGGTGGCAAAGCCCTCCTTCCAGGTATAGGTAAAGACCACCCCCCGCTCCTCCGTCCCCTTCCCTGCCGAGTCCGCCCGGGGCTGGAGTGCGATTGTATACGTCATAGAGCCGTTGTGCCCTTCCATCCACTGGCCATCCTGAAGCAGGTAGTCGGTATAAGTCCCTTCCGTGGGGCGGGACTGGCCAGACAGGCTCAGGCCGGCGTTGTGGGACCAGATGTAGTCATCTGTAAACAAGGGAGCGTCGGCCAGCAGCTCCGCCGGATCCGGGGGCGTCTCCCCGTCCCAGTCCGCGGCGGTGAGCTCCGCCTGGCGATGGTCAAGGGACAGGGTGACGGTGGGCGGCGACTGAGGCAGACCCGCCCCGCCGGTGGAATCCGCCGCCAGCCACAGGCCAACGCCCACAGCGGCTATGACCAGAATAATTGCCGCAAGGATGGCAGGCTTTCGGTAGGACAGAGCCCCCTTCACCCGGCGGGATACGTCGTGCTCCCCGAAGGCGGCGGGCAGGCGGCTGGTCTCGGGGGCGGCCAGGGCCAGCAGAGCCCGGGCGTAGCCGGTGCGCTCCCCTTCCGGCAGGTTGCTCAGCACCCCCTCGTCGCAGGAGGCCTCCAGATCCCGGCAGAACAGCCGCCAGGCCAGCCACAGCACCGGGTTGAACCAATGGACCGCCGCCGCCAGAAAGAAGAGGGGCTTCCACAGAAAATCCCCCCGGCACAGGTGGAACCGCTCATGGGAGAGGACATAGCTCCGGTGAGGCTCCTCCAGCCCCTGGGGCAGATAGATGTTGGGCGGGAAAAAGCCCAGGACGAAGGGCGGACCGGACTGATCACTCTCCAAAACCCCGGGCGCCACCCGCACCGCCGTCTCCATCCGCTTTTTCAGCTTCCGGTGGGCATACAGCCACCAGCCCCACAGAACGGCCACTCCCGCCAGCCACAAAACGGACAGCGGCAGCATGGGGGAAAGCTGGGATTCCGGCACCTCCGACGGCTCCATGGGCGTGAGCTCCACCACGGCGTCCTCCGGCAGGGGCTCCGCCGGGGAGATGGCCGGGACGCCCACCGTGCCCGGCTGCTGCACAGGCTCTTGGGTGGCCTGCACTTGGGCCGCGGTGGGCAGCGCTTCTTCCACCAGGGCGGCGGCCCCCCAGGGGCTGGTGAAGCTGACGGGGCACACCATGCGGAAGAGCACCACCGCCCACAGCAGCAGCCGCACAAAGGCCGGGGCCCTCAGCCGCACCAGCGCCCACCGCAGAACCAGCACCACCAGAGCGGTAAGGCCGGCGGTGAGGCTCATGCCCCCTACCGCTGCCAACAGCTCAGTCATGGCGCGCCTCGCTCTCGTCAATCAGCCGCCGCAGCTCTTCCGCCTCCTGGTGGGAGAGCTTTTTTCCGCTGAGAAAGGCGGCCACGAAGTTGGGCAGGGAGCCGCCGAAGGACTTGGCCACCGCCGCCTCACTCTCCCGGCGGAGCACCTGCTCCCGCTGGATCAGGGCCGTGACGGTGGCGTTTTCGTTCTTTAAAATCCCCCGCTCCCCCAGCTTGCGCACCAGGTTGAAGGTGGTGGACTTCTTCCAACCAAGCTTCTCCTGACACAGCCGGGACAGCGCGGTGGAGTTGATGGGCTGGCGCTCCCACAACAGCTCCATCAGCTTGTACTCCGCATCGAACAGCTTGAAATCTTCCATCTTGCACCCCGCCTTTCGTTTGGTTTGTCTAAAGAAACCTCTTTTATGAGGCTAGTTTATCAGAACAAACCTCTTGTGTCAAGGCAAAAAACTGGCGCACAGCAAATGCTGTGCGCCGGTTTTAGTATATATGCACTTACTGCTCGCCCATCAGCAGGTACATGACCGCCTTCTGGGCGTGGAGGCGGTTCTCCGCCTCGTCGAAGATCTCGTTGGCATGGGCCTCGAACACCTCGGCGGTGATCTCCTCCCCCCGGTGGGCGGGCAGGCAGTGCTGCACCATGCAGCCGGGGTTGGTCAGGGCCATCAGTTCGCTGTTGATCTGATAGACGCCCTCAAACACCGCCCGGCGGGCCTGGGCCTCGCCCTCCTGACCCATGGAGGCCCATACGTCGGTAAACATGGCGTCGGCGCCCGCTGCGGCCTCCTTGGGATCCCGGCAGAGGGTGAACTTGCCGCCGCAATTCTGGGCAAACTCCAGCACCTTGGGGTCGGGGTCGTAGCCCTCGGGGCAGGCCACGGACACCTCCATGCCTACCTTCAGACCGCCCACGATCAGGGAGTTGGTCATATTGTTGCCGTCGCCGATGTAGCACAGCTTCAGGCCCTCCAGACGGGACTTGTGCTCCCGAATGGTCATCAGGTCGGCCAGCACCTGGCAGGGGTGGGCAAAGTCGGTGAGGCCGTTGATGACGGGGATGGAGGCGTACTTGGCCAGGGTCTCCACCTCCTCCTGGCCGTAGGTGCGGATCATGATGCCGTCGCAGTAGCGGCTGAGCACCCGGGCGGTGTCCTCAATGGGCTCACCCCGGCCGATCTGGCTCTCCTTGCCGGAGAGGAACAGGGCGTGGCCCCCCAGCTGGTACATGCCGGTCTCAAAGGAGACCCGGGTACGGGTGGAGTTCTTCTCAAAGATCATCGCCAGGGTCTTGCCCTCCAGATAGTGGTGGGTCAGGCTGTGCTTCTGGTTGTATTTCATCTGGTCAGCGGTATCCAGGATCTTGGTGATATCCGCAGGGGTCAGATCCAGCAGTTTGAGCAGGTCTTTTTGCATTTCAGTTCACCTCACAACAGATTAAACCAGGGTCTGTTCCAGAATCGCCAGCCCCTTGTCAATTTCAGCCATGGTAATGGTCAGCGGGGGCAGCAGCCGCAGCGCCGTGCCGGCGGTGAGCACCAGCAGGCCGTGCTGGATCAGCCGGGCAGCCAGCACCTTGTTGCTCTCCTCCCCCTTGACCTCCACCCCGATCATCAGGCCCAGCCCCCGGCTCTCGCCCAGGCTGGACAGGCCCATGTGGGCGATGCGGGTGCGGATATAGTCGCCCTTCTCTGTCACAGCGGCCAGGGCGTCCTCGTCCAGGGTATCCAGCACCACCTGAGCGGCGGCGGCGCAGATGGGGTTGCCGCCGAAGGTGGTGGCGTGGGTGCCGGGACCCAATACGTTCCGGCACCGCTCGTTCACCAGGAAGCCGCCCATGGGCAGACCGCCGGCGATACCCTTGGCAAAGGATACGCCGTCGGGGATGATGCCGTACTGCTGGAAGGCAAACAGGGTTCCGGTGCGGCCCACGCCGGTCTGCACCTCGTCCACCAGCAGCAGCCAGTCCCGCTCGGCGCACAGCACCGCCAGATTGTGGACATACTCCGGATCCATGGGATAGACGCCCCCCTCCCCCTGGACCAGTTCCAGCATGACGGCGCACACATCATGGCCCGCCACCTCCTGGATGGCGTCGATGCTGCCCGCCTGAGCGTACCGGAAGCCGTCGGTGAAGGGGAAGAAGTAGTTGTGGAACACATCCTGGCCGGTGGCGGTGAGGGTGGTGATGGTGCGGCCGTGGAAGGAGTTTTTCAGAGTGATGATGGTGCCTCTCCCCTTGCCGTACTTGTCAAAGGAGTATTTCCGGGCCATTTTGATGATGCCCTCGTTGGCCTCCGCGCCGGAATTGCCAAAAAAGGCCGCCGCCATGCCGGTGCGCCGGCAAAGGGTTTGGGCCAACTGAGCGTAGGGCTGGGAGTAAAAGAGGTTGGAGATATGGCCCAGCTTCTGGGCCTGGGCCGTGATGGCCGCCACCCACTTCTCGTTGCCGTAGCCAATGGAGTTCACCCCGATGCCGGAGGAGAAGTCGATGTACTCCTTCCCCGCCAGGTCGTACAGAGTAGCCCCCTTGCCGTGGTCAATGTCCACGTCAAAGCGGCCGTAGGTCTGCATGGCGTACTGATGGTCCAGCGCGACCAGCTCTTCATGATTCACGTGCCTTCCCTCCTTACAGCAGCATGGTACCGATGCCCTCGTCACTGAGCAGCTCGATGAGGATGGAGTGCTGGATCCGGCCGTCCAGGATCACCGCGTCCTTCACGCCGGAGCGCACCGCCTCCACGCAGCAGTCCACCTTGGGGATCATGCCCCCCTTGATCACCCCGTCCTTCACCAGACCGGGTACCTGGGACAGCTTCACCACCGGCAGCAGCGTATTCTCGTTTGCGGGGTCCATCATCAATCCCCGCACGTCGGTGAGCAGGATCAGCTTCTCCGCCTTCAGGGCCATGGACAGCTTGGCGGCGGCGGTGTCGGCGTTGATGTTGTAGGCCGTCTCCTGGTCCACCCCCTGGGCTACCGTGGACACCACGGGGATGTAGCCGTTTTCCAGGCAGTCCACCACCGCCTGGGGGTCCACGGCGGTGATCTCACCCACCAGGCCGTACTTCTCGTCCAGCTGCCTGGCCTGGAACAGGCCAGCGTCCATGCCGCACAGTCCCACAGCCTTGCCGCCCAGGCGGTTCAGGGTGGCTACCAGATTCTTGTTCACTTTGCCGCACAACACCTGCTGGACGATGTCCATGGTCTCCTGGTCGGTGTAGCGCAGGCCGTCCACAAATTGGGACTCCTTGCCGATTTTCTTGAGCATCTCGGTGATCTCCGGCCCGCCGCCGTGGACCACCACCACCCGCACCCCCACCAGATGGAGGAGGATGATGTCGGAGATCACCGCCTGGCGCAGCTCGTCGGAGATCATGGCGTTGCCGCCGTATTTCACCACCACGGTCTTGCCGTTATACTTCTGGATATAGGGCAGGGCCTCGGCCAGCACCTGGGCCCGCTCCACATGGGAATAGGACATGCTCTTCCACACCTCTTACGTCCGGTAGTCGCCGTTGATTTTCACATAGTCATAGGTCAGGTCGCAGCCCCAGCAGGTGGCCAGGTGCTCCCCCTCGTGGAGGTCCACCAGGATGATCACCTCGTCCTGGGACAGGATGCTCTTGGCGGCCACCTCGTCAAAGTCCACCCCGGCGCCCTGATGGCACACCAGGATCTCCCCCACGGCGGAGGCAAACTTCACGTCCACAAACTCCGGCCGGAAGGGGGCCTTGGAGTAGCCCATGGCGCACAGCACCCGGCCCCAGTTGGCATCGGCGCCGAACATGGCGGCCTTTACCAGGGAGGACCCCACCACCGCCTTGGCCAGACGCTCGGCGCTCTCCTCGCTGCGGGCGTCGGACACGGTGCAGGTGATCAGCTTGCTGGCCCCCTCGCCGTCGGCGGCGATGTTCCGGGCCAGCTGTTCAAAGACATAGTGGAGGGTTTTATAGAACACCGTATAGTTGTCGTCCTTCCACTCAATAAGCTCATTTCCCGCCATGGCGTTGGCCAGCACCACGCACATGTCGTTGGTGGAGGTGTCCCCGTCCACAGTCACCCGGTTGAAGGTACGGGGGACAATCTCATGGAGGGCCTCGGTGAGCATCTCGTGGGTGATGGCGCAGTCTGTGGTGACAAAGCACAGCATAGTGCCCATGTTGGGGTGGATCATGCCGGAGCCCTTGGCGATGGCCCCGATGGTCACCGTCTTGCCCCCGATGGAGCAGGTCACCGACAGCTCCTTCTTCACCGTGTCGGTGGTCATGATGGCGTTGGCCGCATCGTCGGAGCCGTTCTTGGACAGGGCGGCGGCGGCGGCGGGCATCCCCTTGGCAATGGCTTCGATGTTCAGCTCCTGGCCGATGACGCCGGTGGAGGCCACCACAAAGTCGCTGGCCTTCAGGCCGGTGGCCTGGGCCGCCAGCTGGCACATCTCCTCGGCGTGCTCATGGCTGTTGGGGGCGCAGGCGTTGGCGTTGCCGGAGTTGGCCACGATGGCCTGGGCCTCCCCGTTTTCCAGGTGGTCCATGGTTACATACAGGGGGGCGGCCTTCACCCGGTTCATGGTATACACCGCCGCCGCCACGCAGGGCTGCTCGGAGACGATGAGGGCCAGATCCTTCTTGTCCTCCAGCACCTCGGGCATCTTGCTCATGGGAGGCTGATTGCCGTCTCCCTTGCCCTTCTTCACACCGCAGTGGACGCCGGAGGCGGTAAAGCCCTTGGGGGCGGTGACACCGCCGGGAATCTGTTTCATATTGCTCACTCCTCTTTCCTTACAGCGCCAGGCCGCGGGTCTCTTCAAAGCCCAGCATCAGGTTCATGTTCTGCACCGCCGCGCCGGAGGCGCCCTTGCCCAGGTTGTCAAACCGGGCGGTGATGATGCTCTGCCCCTCATGGCCGCTGACGGTGAGTTCCAGCCTGTCCGTGCCCGCCAGGGCGTTGGCCGCCAGATAGGCCGGTTCCTCCGTGTAGGGGGCCACCGAGACCAGGGGCTGTCCGGCGTAGTAGGCCATCAGGATCAGGCTCAGCTCCTTGGCGGTGGGCTGGCCCACCAGGTAGCGGTTGTGGATGTAGATGGTGGTGGCCATGCCCTTATAGTAGTCATCCACCACCGGGGTGAACACCGGCGGGTTGTCCAGGCCGGAGATCTTCTGCATTTCGGGCAGATGCTTGTGCTTGAGGGTGGTGCCGTACACTCTGGGACTGCACAGCTCCTCCCCCTTCTCCTTGCTCTCGTACTGGGCGATCATCTTCTTGCCCCCACCGGAGTAGCCGGTGAGGGAGCAGCAGGTCAGTGGGTAATCCCGGGGCAAGATCCGCATGGACACCAGTGGAGCCGCCGAGGCCAGAAAGCCGGTGGCGTGGCAGCCTGGATTGGCCACAAACCGGGCGGTTCCGATGACCTCCTCCGGCTTCTTGTACAGCTCCGGGAAACCGTACACCCAGCCGGGGGCAGTACGGTGGGCGGTGGATGCGTCGATGACCCGGGTACGGGAATTTTCAATCAGCCCCACCGCCTCCACCGCCGCCGCGTCGGGCAGGCAGAGGAACACCAGATCGGCGGCGTTGATGAGCTTTTTCCGCTCGGTCAGGTCTTTTCGCTTGTCAGGGTCGATGACCAGCAACTCAATATCCTCCCGGCCTGCTAGCCGCTCGTGGATCTGCAGGCCGGTGGTGCCCTCCTGGCCGTCAATAAATACCTTTGGCTTACTCATGTTCCCGCGCCTCCACAAAGGCTTTGATGTTGGCAATCTGCTGCTCCACGGCCTCCTTGGCCGGGCCGCCGTAGACCTTCCGGCCGTTGACGCAGGTTTTCAGCTCCAGGGCCTGGTACACGTCGGCGTCAAACAGGTTGGAGATGGAGCGGAAGTCCTTCAAAGGCAGGGTGTCCAGGGTCTCCCCCGCCTTGATGCACATGTTCACCAGCCGGCCCACGATCATATAGGCCTCCCGGAAGGGCATGCCCTTCTTGGTCAGGTAGTCGGCGCAGTCGGTGGCGTTGATGAAGCCGCCGGAGGCGGCGGCGCGCATATTTTTGGGCAGAACGGTGAGGGTGTCCAGCATGGCGGTAAACACCGGCAGGCACATCTCTACCGTGTCGATGGCGTCAAAGACGCACTCCTTGTCCTCCTGCATATCCTTATTATAGGCCAGGGGGAGGGCCTTCATGACGGTAAGCAGGGTCACCAGGGAGCCGTACACCCGGCCGGTCTTGCCCCGGACCAGCTCAGCCACGTCAGGGTTCTTTTTCTGGGGCATGATGGAGGAGCCGGTGGAGTAGGCGTCGTCCAGCTCCACATACTTGAACTCCCAGGAGCACCAGAGGATGATCTCCTCGGAGAACCGGGACAGGTGCATCATCAGGATCGAGCAGGCGGACAGAAACTCAATGGCAAAATCCCGGTCGGACACCGAATCCATGGAGTTGTCGGTGGGCTTTTGGAAGCCCAGGGCGGCGGCGGTCTGGAACCGGTCCACCGGATAGGTGGAGGTGGCCAGGGCGCCCGCCCCCAGGGGGCACTCGTCCATGCGCTCCAGACAGTCCTCCAGCCGGGTCACGTCCCGGCGGAGCATATTGGCGTAGGCCATCATGTAGTGGCCGAAGGTGGTGGGCTGAGCCCGCTGGAGGTGGGTATAGCCCGGCATGACGGTCTCCAGGTTGGCCTCCGCCTTTTTGATAAGCACTTTCTCCAGCTCCAGCACCATGCCGATGATCTTGGGGATCTCCCCCTTCACATAGAGCCGGAAATCCACCGCCACCTGGTCGTTGCGGCTGCGGGCGGTGTGGAGCCGCTTGCCCGTGTCGCCAATGCGCTGGGTGAGCATGGTCTCAATGTTCATGTGGATGTCCTCATTCTCCATGGAGAACTCCACCTGTCCGGCCTCGATATCGGCCAGGATCACCTTCAGTCCCTCGATGATCTTCTCCGCCTCATGCGCCTCAATGATGCCCTGCTTGCCCAGCATGGCGGCGTGGGCCATGGAGCCGGTGATGTCCTCTTTGTACATCCGGGCGTCAAACGTAATGGAAGAGTTAAAGTCATTCACCAGGGTGTCGGTCTCTTTCTGGAACCGTCCGGCCCAAAGTTTCATAGTCAATCGCTCCCTATTTGGATTGCGGGCGACCGCAGGTTGTCCCTACGGTTTCGGTAGGGTCAGCCTGCGGCCGCCCGCAGAACATTTGAAAATTACTTGTTCAGCTTGCCCTGATCCCGCAGCGCCAGCACGGTGTCCGGCAGGCCCCACAGGTTGATGAACCCGGTGGCGTCGTTCTGGTTGTAATCGCTCTCCTGGAAGGTGACGATCTCCTCGGAGTAGAGGGTGTCGGGAGAGGTGACGCCGGCGGTGATGATGTTGCCCTTGTACAGCTTCAGCTTCACGGTGCCGGTGACGTGCTTCTGGGTCTCGGTAGCAAAGGCGGTGAGGGCCTCCCGCAGGGGGGTGAACCACTTGCCGTTGTACACCAGGTCGGCGAAGTCCACCGCCAGCTTGCTCTTCATGTGGGCGGTGTCCTTGTCAATGGTGATCATCTCCAGCACCTCATGGGCCCGGTACAGGATGGCGCCGCCGGGGGTCTCGTACACGCCCCGGTCCTTCATGCCGGTCATCCGGTTCTCCACGATGTCCAGCAGGCCGATACCGTTCTTGCCGCCCAGGTCGTTGAGCTTGCGGATGACGTCGGAGGCCTTCATCTTCTCCCCGTCCACCGCCACGGGCCAGCCTTTCTCAAAGTCGATGGTCACATAAGTGGCCTGGTCGGGCGCCATGGCGGGAGACACACCCATCTCCAGGAAACCAGGCTTGTCGTACTGGGGCTCGCTGGCCGGGTCCTCCAGGTCCAGGCCCTCGTGGCTCAGGTGCCACAGGTTCTTGTCCTTGGAGTAGTTGGTCTCCCGGGAGATCTTCAGGGGCACATTGTGGGCCTCGGCATAGTCAATCTCCTCGTCCCGGCTCTTGATGTCCCACTCCCGCCAGGGGGCGATGATCTTCATTTCGGGGGCAAACCGCTTGATGGCCAGCTCAAACCGGATCTGGTCGTTGCCCTTGCCGGTGCAGCCGTGGCAGATGGCGTCGGCCCCTTCGGCCTTGGCGATCTCCACCAGACGCTTGGCGATGATGGGCCGGGCAAAGGCGGTGCCCAGCAGGTAGTCCTCATACTTGGCCCCCATCTGCATGGAGGGGATGATCACGTCATCCACCATCTCGTCCACCAGGTCCTCCACGTACAGCTTGGAGGCGCCGGTCTTGATGGCCTTCTCCTCCAGGCCCTCCAGCTCGTCGGCCTGACCCACGTTGCCGGAGACGGCGATGATCTCGGGATTGTTGTAGTTCTCCTTCAGCCAGGGGATGATGATGGATGTATCCAAACCGCCGGAATAGGCGAGCACTACTTTTTTGATGTCAGCCATGGTAAAAACCTCCGTTTGTTCTTGTTGGAGATAGTGTAGCACAGCCCTCTGGAAAATGCAAGGGTCAATTCGCATAAATATGCGAATTGACCCCCATTGCTCTGGTGTATTTTTCCGATAATATGCATAATATTTATTTTATTTTGAATATTCATGGTTTTTACGCCGGTACAGCAGCCAGAGCGCCGCCGCGACTGCGGCCAGGCTGAGCCACTGGGAGGTGGAGAGGGGCCCGTACAGCCGCCGGGCGGGATCTCCCCGGAAAAACTCCAGCACAAAACGGGTGGGGGCGTAAAGCAGCACATAGGCCGGCAGCAGCCGCTCCCGTACCTTTGTCCTGCCGGCATACCACAGCAGGATGGCGAAGATCACCAGCTCCGCCCCGCTCTCCCACAGCTGCACCGGCAGCAGGGGTATCCCATTGGGACCGGCTACGGCGTGGGTGAAGGAGATCCCCCAGGGCTCCGGGGCCTCTACGCCGTAGCAGCAGCCGGCGCAGAAGCAGCCCACCCGGCCAAAGGCGTGGAACAGGGGAATGGCGGGAACCAGGACGAGGAAAAAATCGCTCAGGCGCAGGGAAAAATAGCGGGCGGTGAGCCATGCGCCCACCACCGCCCCCGCCAGACCGCCATAGTACACCATGCCGCTGGTGAGATAGGTGCGCACGAACCGCTCCCACTCCCCCGTCCACAGCATGGGCAGGTCGGCCGCCATCTGGGGCAGCAGCGGCAGCAGGGACAGAAGCTTGGCCCCCACCAGCACCCCGGCGAAGGAAAAGACATAGAGATACACGCTGTCGTCTCTGTTCAGGCCAAAGCGGGGACTGGCCAGCACCACCAGCAGCAGGCCGGCCAAAAAGCCCAGGATTGCCAGAACGCTATAGGTGGACAGGGTGTGTCCGAACAGGGTGACATAGGGCAGCACGCCGTTTCCTCCTCTCAGGCAAAACGCCGCGGCGTCCCTTGGCGGGGCGCCGCGGCGCTTGCGTCTTGCATGATGTACCGTTGGCTTAGAGGCTCAGGCCCATGGCGCCGATGGTGGCGGCGCAGGCCAGCACCAGCACGAAGGCCAGCACGCCCACGATCACGGAGATCAGGCTCATCACAAAGCCGGCGGTGCGGATGGGACCCACAAAGCCCTGCTGCTTGGACTTACTGGCCAGAACCAGACCAATAATGCCAAGAATCAGGCCGATCAGCCCATTGATGAAAAAGGTGAATACCAGGCCCACAATGCCCAGCACCATGCTGGCGATAGCCAGACCCTTACCGTTATCCTGCGACATAATAGCAACTCCCTTCTCTCTTATCCGCAGCATGTACTTCCAACTGAGTAACATTCTGCTTTCTGCATTATACGACACTCTCACCCAATCGTCAAGTCATACCGGTTATATGTGAAACCGCCTGCGCGCCTCCTCCCGGAGAGAGGGGATCCGGCGCACGATGACCAGGGGGATAACCAACCCCAGGCAGATGGTGAGCACCACCAGGGACCAGGAGGGGTCCCACCGGCCGCAGAGCCACAGATCAATGAGGTATTCCACCCCGAACAGGAATACCCCCAGGCTGCCGATGAGGATGGTCAGGCTGGTGATGATCGAGCGGCGGTATACCCGCAGCACCAGGCCCAGCAGCAGAAGAATGGCGCCGCCCCAAAAGATGATGGGAGCGGCCAGCCCCCAGAACCAGGCTTTCCCGTTCAGGTCCAAGGAAATCAGGTAGACGTAGAGGGCCACCGCCGCCACATCCACCAGCAGCCGCAGCAGCAGGTGCATCCCCCTGGCCAGCAGCGGAGGCACCAGCCAGAGCCACAGCATGGCCGCCGCGCCGATGACATACAGGGACCACCCCCGCTCCGGCTTGAGGAACACGTTGAGCAGCCCGCAGCACAGGGCCACGCAGGCCAGCATGGCGGTGACCAGCAGCGCCAGCTCCTGCTTGGACACGGGGGCTACCTCTCCCCGCTGGGTGGGAAAGGGCTTGGGCGCCCTCAGGTCCGGCGGCTGGTTCGGATCCGCCACCGGAGTATGGCAGAGGGGGCAGAAGGTAGCTGTGGCGTCCAGCTCCACCCCGCAATGGACACAGTATGACATAAAAACGTCCCCTTTTTTCTCATTCCGCCCGGTTGCTCTCCACCTTGACGTGGATACCCTCCCGGACCAGGAAGCGGAAGAAATCCCGCTCGGTGTCGCTCTCCCGCTGGGTGCCCGCAAAGGTGATCTCCATCAGGTCTCCATAGCTGATGGAGGCGCAGTGGACCCGGGGGTTGGTAGCCTGCCCCAGAATGACCTCCATGCGCCGGATGTGGGGCTCCATCTCCGGCGGCACGGAAAAAGCTCCCGGATTGGTGTAGGTGCCCGAATAGGGCCGCACCCCCGCGATCCGGTAGCCCAGGGACATCACCGGATTTTTCAGCACAATGGGCACAATCTGCAGCAGCCGGTTTTTGGTAAAGCGCACGTTGCCCGTCAGCTCCGCCCGCATCCGCTGGCGGTTGATCTTCAGCCGCATGGTGTGGTGGACCTGACTGAGCACCTCTTCAAAGGTATATTCCCCCAGGCTCGGATCAATAACCGGCCGGACGGCGAGAATAAAGTTGCGCAGGGTCTCCGAGGGGAACCAGGCCCTCAGATTGATGGGAATGGCCAGAGCCACCGGCCGCTCCTTCCGGGGCCGCTCCCGGTGCTGCTTCTCCAGGATCACCTGTATCAGCACCGCCGCCAGATATTCGGTGATGGACACGCCGTATCCTTTGGCCTTCTGTTTCAGCTGGGACACCGAACAGAAGCCCATGGTCACGTTCAGGGTATAAAAGGGCTCCGGCGTGCCGGTGTTCTGGTAGGCCTTCTCCCGCTCCTTCCAGCGCCAGCCCTTGCCCTGGGCGTATTTCCCATAGGCGTCCTCCAGCTCCTCCCGCCGGGGCGGCTCCCCAATATCCAGAATGCCGTGGGTATTTCCAATCTTATGCCCCAGCTCCCGCAGATAGACCGCCAGCAGGGTCTTGAAAAACACCAGCGCCCCGCCGCCGTCGCTGACGGCGTGGAACACCTCCACCGAAACGCGGTGTTCATAGTAATAAAACCGGACCAGCCAGCCGTTGTCCTCCCGAAAGCGCACCGGCTGGCAGGGATTGGAGATATCCTCCTTCACAAAGGGGCCGGGGGCGTCGTTGGGCTCAAAATAATACCAAAAGGCCCCCTTTTTGATCCGCACCCGAAAGGTGGGAAACCGGGGCATGGTCTGATCCACCGCCCGCTGGAGGGCCTGCCGGTCCACCGGCTGGTCCATAACGGCGGAGAAGCGGTAAATGGCGGAATAGGTCTCCTTCTGCAGGGCGGAGTAGAGCACGCCCGCGTTGTCCAGCCGGTACCACTCCGAGGCGCCCGCTTTCTCAGGCATGACATCCCCTCCTTATATAAGGATAGCATACCACATTCCCACCCCGGTCTCAAGGGGAAGGGTGACGGCTCGCAGCGCTTTCCTTTTTCCCGCCGCCGTGGTATAATGTTTTATTCCCCAATTTGTCAGGAAGGAGATCCTCCATGGACCAGGACAAGATCCACATCAAGCTTCAGGGCCTCGCCCCCAAACCCCGGACCGCCGCCGAGACCCAGCGGCTGGACCCCTTTCTCCGGGCCCTGCGGGCCATCCACAGCGCCGCCACGCCGGAGACCATGAATCTGGAGGACCTGGAAAAACAGCGCAAGGGCCAGCAGCTGCTGGGCCGTCTGGTGGCTCCCATGGCCGGCATGAGCTGGGAGCCCTTTTCCCTGGAGGACATGCCCTGCGCTTGGGTGCGGCCCCACCGGGGCCACGACCGGCGGCGGGCCGTGCTCTACTGCCACGGGGGCGGCTATACCAGCGGCAACCTGGGCTATTCCCGTATTCTGGCCTCCAAGCTGTCCAACGTCACCGGCTGGCAGGTGCTCTCCTTTGAGTACCGTCTGGCCCCCGAACACCCCTACCCCGCCGCGGTGGAGGACGCCATGAAGGCCTGGGACTACCTGATGTACCAGGGCTACGGCGCCCGGGACGTGGTGGTGGCCGGCGACTCCGCCGGGGGCAATCTGGCCCTGGTGCTCACCCATCTGCTGAAAAAGGCCGGCCGGCGGCTGCCCCGGGCCCTGATCCTCCTCTCCCCCTGGACGGATATGACGGCCAGCGGGAAATCCTACCAGGAGCGGGAGGCCATTGACCCGGTGCTCACCCTGAACTATATCTACGCCGTGCGGGACGCCTACGCCAGGGGCCAGGACCTGTCCGACCCCTGCCTGTCCCCCCTGTTCGGGGACTTTACCGACTTCCCCCCCACCCTGATCCAGGCAGGCACCAACGAGATCCTGCTCTCCGACTCCGTGCGCCTGCGGGACCGGCTGATCCAGGCCGCCGTCCCCTGCCGGCTGGAGGTGTGGTCCGACCTGTGGCACGTGTTCCAGATGTTCCCCATGAAAAAGGCCAACGAGGCCATGGAGAGCATCGGCCGTTTCCTGCTGGAGACCCTGTGATACCGAAAAAAGCCCCGCCGGACCGTCTGCATGACGGTCCGGCGGGGCTTTTTCAGCCGTCTTCCTTCCTCCGGCCACTGACCGAGGTGAGATCCACCCGCCACACCGAGACGGCGGGCAGATACTTCTCAATGACCTCCTCCACCCGGCCTGGGCAGTCGGGGGTGTATTTGTCGCAGATGGCCCTTAACCCCTGCCGTATCTCCGACGGGTCGGTGACCTCCACCGCCCTGCCCCGGACCACGGCGCTGGTAAAATGGGTGGTATATTCCGCCTGGATCACATGCTGCTCCCCCACCGCCGTGAGACACACCGCTGGATGCGCCCGCAGGCAGTCCAGCTTCTCCCCCGCTCTGGCACAGTGGAAGTAGATCGCCTCTCCCACCCGCACGGCGTTGAGGGGCACACAGTAGGGCTCCCCCGCCAGATCCGTCATGGCCAGCACCATATACTCGCATTGGTCCAGGGCCTTCAGCCCTTCTTCCCGATGTTCCTCCCGCTTCACAGCGCTCCCTCCTTTTTTCCCTATCATAATGCGCCGCTGCCCATTCCGCAAGAAAAAATTTCGAGCAGGTATTGACATTTGAACAACCGTGCATATAATAATATATGAACAATAACTCATATCTTTAAGAAAGGAAGTGGCCGGATGCCCGAGCCCAAAGATGTGGAACGCTGCGAATATATGCACGTCCACGAGGATATTGTGAATCAGGTCAAGCGGGATATGCCCGACGAGGAAGTGCTGTACGATCTGGCCGAGCTGTTCAAAATCTTCGGCGACTCCACCCGCATCAAGATCCTGTACGTCCTCTTTGCCTCGGAGATGTGTGTGTGCGACATCGCCCAGCTGCTGGGCATGACCCAGTCTGCCATCTCCCACCAGCTGCGCTCTCTGAAACAGTGCCGGCTGGTGAAGGCCCGGCGGGAGGGCAAAACCGTGTTCTACTCCCTGGCCGACAGCCACGTGCGCGCCATTCTGGACCAGGGCATCGAGCACGTGGCGGAATTGCTGCCCCTGCATATTTTGTAAAAGGATATAAGGAGGAACCTAATATGAAAAAGCGTTTCAAGCTGCTCAACCTGGACTGCGCCAACTGCGCCGCCAAGATGGAGGATGCCATCAAGAAGCTGGATGGGGTCCATGACGCTACGGTCAGCTTCATGACCCAAAAGCTGACTCTGGATGCCGACGACGCCCGGTTTGAGGAGATTCTCCAGCAGGCGGTCAAAGCCTGCAAAAAGGTGGAGCCCGACTGCACCATCGTACTGTAAATGCTCCGGCCCCCAGCCGGAAGGAGTGGTTTGTGATGTCCAAGAAGCAAAAACGGATGCTGGCGCGGATCGCGGCCGCCGCCCTTCTCTTTGCGGCCGCCCTGCCGCTGCCGCTGACGGGTCTGGCCCGCCTGGCGGTGTTCCTGCTCCCCTACGCTGTGGTGGGCTGGGATGTGCTGTGGCGGGCGGTGCGCAACATCGCCCACGGGCAGGTATTTGACGAGAACTTTCTGATGGCCCTGGCCACAATCGGAGCGCTGGCCACCGGGGAATATCCGGAGGCGGTGTTCGTCATGCTGTTCTATCAGGTGGGCGAACTGTTCCAGAGCTACGCCGTGGACCAGTCCCGCAAATCCATCACCGCCCTCATGGACATCCGCCCCGACTATGCCAACATGGAGGTGGACGGCCAGCTCCAACAGGTGGACCCGGAGGACGTGGCTGTGGGAGACACCATTGTCATCAAGCCCGGGGAGCGGATCCCACTGGACGGGGTTGTGCTGGAGGGGACCACCACCGTGGACACCGCCGCCCTCACCGGCGAGTCTCTCCCCAGAGAGGCGGGGCCGGGAGACGACGTGATCTCTGGCTGCGTCAACCTGTCCGGCCTGCTGCGGGTGCAGGTCACCCGGCCCTTTGAGGAGTCCACCGTGTCCAAAATCCTGGATCTGGTGGAAAACGCCTCGGGGCGAAAGGCCAAGGCGGAGCACTTTATCACCAAATTTGCCCGGTACTATACCCCCATTGTGGTGCTGGCCGCGGTGGCGCTGGCCGTTCTCCCGCCCCTGTTTACATCCATCCAGTGGGTGGACTCTATCCAGCGAGCCCTCAACTTCCTGGTGGTCTCCTGCCCCTGCGCCCTGGTGATCTCGGTGCCCCTGTCCTTCTTCGGCGGCATTGGCGGGGCCTCCCGGGACGGGATCCTGGTGAAGGGCGGCAATTATCTGGAGGTACTGGCCAAGGCGGAAATTGTGGTATTTGACAAGACCGGCACCCTGACCCAGGGGGTCTTCAACGTCACCACCATTCATCCCGACGACTGCTCAGAGGGGCAGCTGCTGGAGCTGGCCGCCCTGGCCGAGTCCTGGTCCGACCACCCCATCTCCCGCTCCCTGAAGGAGGCCTATGGCAAGGAGCTGGATCCCGCCCGGGTATCGGAGGCGGAGGAGCTGTCCGGCCGGGGCGTGCGGGCGGTGGTGGACGGCAGAACCATCTGCGCCGGCAACGACAAGCTGATGGAGGACATCGGCGTGTCCTGGCACCCCTGCCACCGGGTGGGCACCACCGTGCATGTGGCGGCCGACGGGGTGTACCTGGGCCACATCGTCATTTCCGACCAGGTAAAGCCGGACGCCAAAGAGGCCATTGCCGCCCTGAAGTCCCAGGGTGTGCGCAAGACCGTGATGCTCACCGGCGACGCCCGGGAGGTGGGCGAGGATGTGGCCGGCCGCCTGGGACTGGACGAGGTCCACACCCAGCTGCTCCCCGCCGGCAAGGTGGAGCAGGTGGAGGCTCTGCTGAAGCAGGTCTCCCCCAAGGGGGCGCTGGCCTTTGTGGGAGACGGCATCAACGACGCCCCGGTGCTCTCCCGGGCGGATGTGGGTATCGCCATGGGCGGTCTGGGCTCCGACGCTGCCATTGAGGCCGCCGACATCGTGCTGATGGACGACAAGCCCTCCAAAATTGCCCACGCCATTTCCATCGCCCGGCGCACCCTGGCCATCGTCCGGCAAAATATCGTCTTTGCCCTGGCGGTCAAGCTGCTGGTGCTGGTGCTCAGCGCTGCGGGCTGGGCCTCCATGTGGGCGGCGGTATTCGCGGACGTGGGGGTGTCGGTCATCGCCATCCTCAACGCCATGCGGTGCCTGCGGCAGCCAAAACAGATCTAAAAGCAGAGAACGGTCCGTCCCCACAGGGACGGACCGTTCTGTTTCCTGTTACTTGTTCCGGTCGGCCTGGATGAGCAGCTTGACCGCCTCAATGCCCACCTCCAGAGCGGCGGACAGATCGTGGCTCTCGGCCTGATCCAGCCCGGCGGCCTCCCGCTCCTGGTTCCAGATCACGTGGAAGCAGGAGCCGCACCGCACTCCCAGGGCGGCGGCGCAGCAGAACAGGGCGGCCGACTCCATCTCGGAGGCCAGCACCCCCAGCCGTTTCCAGGCCTCCCACTTGTACAGCAGCTCCTGACTTACCGGCATCCGGGCCGGATCATGCTGCCCATAGAAGGAGTCCTTGCACTGGACCACTCCAGCGTGCCAGGGCTTGCCCAGATTCTGGGCGGCCTGTACCAGGGCGGTCTGCACCTCATAGTCCGACACGGCGGGGAACTCGATGGGGGCATACTCCCGGCTGGCTCCCTCATGGCGCACCGCGCCGGTAGCGATCACCACATCGTCGCTCTTCACCTTCAGGGCGATGCCGCCGCAGGTGCCCACCCGGATAAAGGTATCCGCGCCGATGTTATGCAGCTCCTCCATGGCGATCACGGCGGAGGGGCCGCCAATTCCGGTGGAGCAGACGCTCACCTTCTCCCCCAGCAGGGTGCCGGTATAGGTTGTGTACTCCCGGTTGCTCTGGATCTTTACCGGGTTGTCAAAGTAGGCCGCGATCTTTTCGCACCGGCCCGGGTCGCCGGGCAGGAAGCAGTACCGCCCCACGTCTCCGGGGCCGCATTGGATATGAAACTGAAGCTCATGCTGATGCATGGCCGTCACCTCATTTCTCCTGTTTGATGGTTTTTATTATATCTGTTTCCGCCCCTCTTTGCAAGATATACAAATATATCTTCTGTTTGTAACTTTTTGTTGTTGTATTTTTTATGTCTTTCTTTTAAAATATCATGTCGTGACAGAATCCCGGTTCGTGTGAGGATGAGACGATGCGAAGAACAATCCTGCTTCTGTCCACAGCTCTGGTCGGGGGCCTGGTTCTGGGTACCCTGCTGGGCAGCGGACTTTTCAGCGCCGGGCATGGACTGAGCCGTGCCGCCAGCGCCAGCGCTCCCATGGCGCAGACACAGATGACCGCCGCCAGCACCACCCCGGTTCCCCTGAACACCGAGGACAACGATTTGCTCCTGGCTCGGGCGGGGTCGGTTCTGGAGCTGCTGAAGGAAAAGGATTATACCGCGCTGTCCGGCCTGGTCCACCCCCAGAAGGGCGTTACCCTCACCCCCTTCTCCACGGTGTCCACAGAATGCGACCGCACGCTGACCCAGACGGACGTGGCGGAACTGGAGGAAAACCAGCAGACCTATGTATGGGGTGTTATGGACGGCTCCGGCTCCCCGATCCGCTCCACCTGCAGCGACTATTTTGACCGCTTTGTATACAATGCCGACTACGCCCAGGCGCCGGAGGTGGGGGTGGACACCGTTCTGATGAGCGGCAACGCCCTGGAAAATGTGTCCGACGCCTACCCCGACGCCCGCTTTGTGGACTATAACTTCCCCGGCATCGACCCCGGCAAAAACGGCTACGACTGGTGTTCCCTCAAGCTGGTATTTGAGCCCTGGCAGAATGAGTGGTATCTGGTGGGCCTCATCCACAGTGAATGGACGACATAATACCGATTCTTTCAGGCATAATCCGCTCCCTGAACCGGCTTCCGCCGGTTCAGGGAGCGTTTTCTCGTTCTTCCGACAAAATAATGTGCATCAGCTCTTGCATCCCGGCCGTGTTTGGGTTAAGATTGGCTTTACCAATGTGTACAGCATCTTTAAGGATGCGCTTGGAAAGGATGTTTGGAGCTTGAAAATCATTATCGTGGGCAACGGCAAGGTGGGTTTCACCCTGGCGGAGCACCTCTCTCAGGAGGAGCATGACGTTACGGTGATCGACACCAATGACGAGGCCCTGCGCCATGCCTCCGATGCGCTGGACGTGATGTGCGTCAAGGGGAACGGCGCGGCCATTTCGCCCCTGGAGGAGGCGGGCGTCTCAAACGCGGACGTGGTCATCGCCGCCACCAACCTGGATGAGATAAATATGGTCTGCTGTCTTACCGCCAAACGGCTGGGGGCCAAATTTACCATTGCCCGGGTCCGCAACGTGGAATACGCCATGGAATTTTCCCATCTGAAGGACGAGCTGGGGGTGGACCTGGCCATCAATCCGGAAAACGCCACGGCAGTGGAGATCTCCCGCCTGCTGCGCTTCCCCCCCGCCGCCAATATCGAGACCTTCTGCAGGGGCCGGGTGGAGCTCATCGGCTTCCGGGTCCGGGAGGGGGATTTTCTGGTAGGCGCGCCGCTGTCCGCCCAGAGCCGCAAGCTTCAGTCTTTGTCCATGCTGCTGTGCGCGGCGGAGCGGGAGAGCGGCGAGGTCGTCATTCCCGACGGTTCCTTTGTCCCCCAGGTGGGCGATCACCTGTACCTGGTGGGCGACCCTGTGGGCCTGACCTCCTTCTTCCGCCTGCTGGGCCGCCACACCCCCAAGAGCCGGGACGTGCTGGTGGTGGGCGGCGGACGGATTGCCCACTATCTGGCGGTGATCCTGGACCGCATCGGGATGCACGTCAAAATTATCGAGCGCAGCATGGAGCGCTGCCGCCACCTCAGCGAGGTGCTGCCCCACGCCATGATCCTCTGCGGCGACGGCACCGACCAGGAATTGCTGGAGCAGGAGAATGTGTCCGCCACCGACGCCTTTGTGGCCCTTACCGACCGGGATGAGGACAACCTCATCATCTCCCTCTACGCCATGCAGCAGGGCATCCCCAAGGTGGTGGCCAAGTGCAACCGGCAGAACTATGTGGGCATCGCCCACGCCGCCGGACTGGACAGCATCATTTCCCCCAAAATGATTACCGCCAGCCACATTCTGCAGGTGGTACGGGGTATGCAGAACTCCAAGGGCAGCGTGATGAACGCCCTGTACAAGATTGCCGACGGCCGGGCCGAGGCCATGGAGTTCATGGTCAACGAGACCACCCACAACCTGAACATTCCCCTCCGGGACCTGCGGCTGAAAAAGGGTATCCTCATCGCCGTGCTGGTCCGCAACGGCAAGATCATCATTCCCGACGGCTCCTCCGTTATCTCCTCCGGCGATATCGTGATCCTGATTTCCCGCAACCACGGAATTCTGGATATCAACGATATCTTTGAGGACTCTCTGCTGGACATGGGGGCGGCTCAATGAACTTCAGACTGGTATTCAAGCTGACGGGAAAAACCCTGATGGTGGAGGCTGCCACCATGCTGCTGCCTGTGGCGGTCTGTCTGTACTACCGGGAAAATCCCACCCCCTTCCTGCTTACCATTCCCCTGCTGATCGTGGTGGGCTTTCTCCTCTCCCTGCTGAAGAGCAACGACCACTTCTTTCCCAGAGAGGGATTCTTCGCCGTGGCTCTCATCTGGCTGCTGGTCAGCGCCACCGGGGCCCTTCCCTTCTATTTCTCAGGTTACTTTCCCACCTATATCGACTGTTTTTTTGAGTCGGTCTCCGGCTTTACCACCACCGGCGCCTCCATTCTGACGGCGGTGGAGCCTCTCCCCAAGGGGATCCTGTTCTGGCGGTCCTTCATGCACTGGCTGGGAGGCATGGGGGTACTGATTCTCACCATCGCCCTGCTGCCCAGCCTGGGGGCCCGCACCCTCCACCTGATGAAGGCAGAAAGCCCCGGACCGGTGGTCAGCAAGCTGGTGCCCAAGAGCAGTCAGTCCTCCAAGATCCTCTACGGCATCTACTGCGGCTTGACCATCATCGAGGTTCTGATCCTCCGCCTGGCCGGCATGCCCTGGTATGACAGCCTGGTCCACTCCTTCGGCACCGCGGGTACCGGCGGCTTCTCCATCAAAAACCTCTCCATTGCCGCCTACAACAACCCCGCTTTTGAGATCATCATTACCATATTCATGCTGCTGTTCTCGGTGAACTTTGCCCTCTATTTTCTCCTGCTGCGGGGAAAGATCAAGCAGGTCTTTCAGAGCGATGAACTGCGCTTCTTCCTGGTGGTGGTCTTTCTCAGCATCGCCCTGATCTCCATAAACATCCGGAGCCTCTATACCACGCTTGGCGAAGCAGTGCGGCACGCCGCCTTCCAGGTCGGCTCCATTATTTCCACCACCGGATATGCCAGCGCCGATTTCAACCAGTGGCCGGAGTTCTCCCGGATCCTGCTGGTACTGCTCATGTTCATCGGCGCCTGCGCCGGGTCCACCGGCGGCGCCATCAAATGCTCCCGCATCCTGTTGATTTTCCGGTGCATCCATCGTGAAATCCGGCAGGTGATCCATCCCAGGGCGGTAAATGTGGTCAAGCTGGACGGCCATGTGCTGGAGGAGAGCTCCCTGCGCTCGGTGCATATCTTCTTCTCCGCCTACATTCTCATCACTCTGGGGGCAACGCTGCTGGTATCGGTGGACAATTTCTCCTTTGGCTCCACCTTCACCGCTGTGGTGGCCTGCATCGGCAATATAGGCCCCGGCCTGGAGCTGGTGGGCCCCATGGGCAACTACGCATCCTTCTCCCTGTTCTCCAAAACCATCCTGTCTCTCTGCATGATTGTGGGTCGCTTGGAAATACTTCCCATACTCGTACTTTTTAGCGGAAATGCATGGAAACGCTCTTAATTTTATAGTCATCTTTGTAGAAAGCGTCAAATCCTAGGATTTGACGCTTTCTTTCTGTGAATGGGACTTGCCAAAGAGCGGTGTCTTGCGTTAAAATCATGTTGTCTGGAAAACCGGGAACCCGTTGGGCTACAAGGGTTTCCGAACTACAAAGGAGTTGGGAAAGTTGTTGGAAAACCTGTTTTGTCTCGGCTTAGTAGGTGCTGCAATAGCACTAATCTTTGCCTTAATTCAGGCAAAGAAGGTATTAGGCTTCTCAGAAGGCAATGAACTCATGCAAAAGCTGGCCGCTTCCATTCGTAAAGGAGCCAACGCCTACCTTAAGCGCCAGTATACGACCGTCGCAAAGATCTTTATTATTGTCTTCGTTATTTTGCTCCTTTTGGCCTGGCAAGGCATGCTGGATAACTGGTTTATCCCCTTCGCTTTCCTCACTGGCGGCATTTATTCCGGTCTGGCCGGTTTCATCGGCATGAAGATCGCCACCTCCGCCAACGCCCGTACCGCCAACGCGGCCCACGAAAGTCTGAACCGGGGGCTGAATGTAGCCTTCTCCTCCGGCGCCGTCATGGGCTTCACTGTGGTGGGCCTGGGCCTGCTGGACGTGTCCATCTGGTTCCACATTCTGAAGTACATCGCCGGCTTTGAGGCCGCCAAGATTGCCCAGACCATGGTTATGTTCGGCATGGGCGCCTCCTTTATGGCGCTCTTCGGCCGCGTGGGCGGCGGCATCTTCACCAAGGCCGCCGACGTGGGCGCCGACCTTGTGGGCAAGGTGGAGGCCGGCATCCCCGAGGACGACCCCCGCAACCCCGCCACCATCGCTGACAACGTGGGCGACAACGTGGGCGACGTGGCCGGCATGGGCGCCGACCTGTATGAGTCCTACGTTGGTTCCATTCTGGCCACCTTCGCCCTGGGCGCCGCCGCCTACGGCAGCGAGAACCTGACCTGGAACGCTATGCTGCTGCCCCTGGTCATCGCCGTGGTGGGCGTGGTGTGCTCCGTGCTGGGCACCTTCCTGATCCGCACCCGTGAGGACGCCACCCAGAAATCTCTGCTGGCTACCCTCCGCAAGGGCACCTATACCGCCGCCGTGCTGGCCGCCATCATCGGCGCCCCGGTGACCTACTTCATCATGGGCTCCTGGGGCCCCTACATCGCCATCCTGGCGGGCCTGGTGGCCGGCTGTGCCATCGGCTATTTCACCGAGTACTACACCTCCGACACCTATAAGCCCACCCAGAACCTGGCCGACTCCACCGAAACCGGCGCCGCCACCACCATTATCGGCGGTATCTCTCTGGGTATGCTGTCCACCGCCGCTCCCATCATCATCATCGGCATCGCCATTATCGTCTCTTTCCTGGCCGCGGGCGGTTCCCTGGCCACCAGCGGCGAGAATTACAGCGCCCTGTTCAGCAAGGGCCTGTACGGCATCGGTATCGCCGCCGTTGGCATGCTGTCCACCCTGGGCATCACCCTGGCTACCGACGCTTACGGCCCTGTGGCCGACAACGCCGGCGGCATTGCCGAGATGAGCGGCCTGGGCGAGGAGGTCCGCAACCGCACCGACGCCCTGGACTCCCTGGGCAACACCACCGCCGCCACCGGCAAGGGCTTCGCCATCGGCTCCGCCGCCCTGACCGCCCTGGCCCTGCTGGTCTCCTATGTGGATGTGGTCAAGGTCCGCATGGATCACGCCCCCGATCTGTCCCTTACCAACCCCGCCGTGCTGGTGGGCCTGTTTGTGGGCGCCATGCTCACCTTCGTCTTTGCCGCCCTGACCATGAGCGGCGTGCAGCGGGCTGCCCAGTCCATCGTGGTGGAGGTCCGCCGCCAGTTCCGTGAGATCTCCGGCATCATGGAAGGCAAGGCCGATCCCGACTACGCCTCCTGCGTGGACCTGTGCACCAAGGGTGCCCTCCACGAGATGGTGGTCCCCTCCCTGCTGGCCATTATCGTCCCCGTCATCACCGGCCTGATCCTGGGCGCCGAGGCCGTCGTGGGTCTGCTGGGCGGCGTTACCGTTACCGGCTTTGTGGTGGCCGTGTTCATGTCCAACGCCGGCGGCGCCTGGGACAACGCCAAGAAGTACATTGAGAGCGGCAAGCACGGCGGCAAGGGCTCCGATTGCCACAAGGCCGCCGTCATCGGCGACACCGTGGGCGACCCCTTCAAGGACACCTCCGGTCCCTCTCTGAACATCCTGATCAAGCTGTGCTCCACCGTTTCCATCGTGTTCTCCGGCCTGATCACCGCGTTCCACCTGTTCTAAGCACGCACTAAAGCACTCAGCCCATCTTGTAAGGGATGGGTTGAGTGCCTTTCTTCCATACGAATAAAAACAACGAGGTCCTGTACCCATCGGGTACAGGACCTCGCAATGTGTTTGATTAGTAATACTTCTTGCGGTTCTTGCGGGCGGCCTCAGACTTCTTGCGGCGCTTGACGCTCGGGCTCTCATAGTGCTCACGCTTGCGAACCTCGGCCAGCACACCAGACTTGGCGCAGCTGCGCTTGAAACGCTTCAGCGCGTTCTCCAAGGACTCGCCGTCCTTCACATGGACTTCCGACATTGATTTCCCCTCCCTCCGAAGCGGCGGGGTTCCACCGCCAAAGGGCCACATAGATATGGCTTTAACAGAACCATTGTATTCTATTATGACCCAAATGTCAAGAGTGGATTTGGATTTCCGCTATTCTTACTTGGCAATCAGGTTGACCAGCTTGTTGGGCACCAGAATGGTCTTGACCAGCTTCTTGCCCTCGGTAAACTTCTGCACCTTAGGATCGGCCAGGGCGGCGGCCACCACGGCGGCCTCGTCGCTGTCCATGGGCACAGTGATGGTGGAGCGCAGCTTGCCGGACACCTGGACGGCCATCTGCACCTCGGCGGCCACGGTCTTGCTCTCATCATAGGCGGGCCAGCTCTGCTGGCAGGCCATGCCCTCGCCGGCAAAGCCCAGGGTCTCCCACAGTTCCTCCACCATATGGGGGGCGAAGGGGGACAGAAGCAGCAGCAGGGTCTTATACTCTCCCTTGGAGCAGCCGTTGGCGTAGAAGTCGTTGACCAGCGCCATGAGAGCGGCAATGGCGGTGTTGAACTTCATGGCCTCGATATCGTCGGCCACCTTCTTGATGGCCTTGTGAATGGCGCTCTCGTTGGCGGCGGTGTAGTCCAGGCTGTCGGTCAGGTTCTCGGACAGATTCCACACCCGGTCCAGGAATCGCTTGCAGCCCTTCACCGCGTTGTCGCTCCAGGAGGCGGCCTTCTCAAAGTCGCCGATAAACATGATATAGGTGCGCATGGTGTCCGCGCCGTACTGGGCCACCACATCGTTGGGATTGACCACGTTGCCCCGGCTCTTGGACATCTTCTCGCCGCCCTCGCCCAGGATCATGCCGTGGGAGGTGCGTTTCTGATAGGGCTCCTTGGTGGGCACCACGCCGATGTCGTAGAGGAACTTGTGCCAGAACCGGCTGTACAGCAGGTGGAGGGTGGTGTGCTCCATGCCGCCGTTATACCAGTCCACGGGGGACCAGTAGTCCAGAGCCTCCTTGGAGGCCAGGGCCTTGTCGTTGTGGGGGTCCATATAACGCAGGAAGTACCAGCTGGAGCCCGCCCACTGGGGCATGGTGTCGGTCTCCCGCTTGGCGGGGCCGCCGCAGCAGGGGCAGGTGGTATTCACCCAGTCGGTCATCTTGGAGAGGGGGCTCTCGCCGTCGTCGGTGGGCTCGTAGGAGTCCACGTCGGGGAGCAGCAGGGGCAGCTGATCCTCGGGCAGGGGCTGCCAGCCGCACTTGTCGCACCACACCATGGGGATGGGCTCGCCCCAGTACCGCTGACGGGAGAACACCCAGTCCCGGAGCTTATAGTTCACCTTGGCCTTGCCGATACCCTTCTCCTCCAGCCACTTGGTAATAACGGGAATGGCGTCCTTCACGGTGAGGCCGTTGAGGAAGTCGGAGTTGACCAGGATGCCGGTCTCGTCCTTGGCGGTAAAGGCGGCCTTCTGCACGTCCTCCCCGCCGGAGACCACCTCAATGATCTCACAGCCGAATTTCTTGGCAAACTCCCAGTCACGGTCGTCGTGGGCAGGCACGGCCATGATGGCGCCGGTGCCGTAGGTGGCCAGCACGTAGTCGGAGATGAAAATGGGGATCTCCTTGCCGTTGACGGGATTGATACCCTTCACGCCATCCAGGCACACGCCGGTCTTTTCCTTGTTCAGCTCGGTGCGCTCCAGGTCGGACTTGGAGGCGGCGGCGGCCTGGTAGGCCTGCACCTCGCCGGCGTTCTGGAGCTTGCCGCCCTCCAGCCATCCCTTTACCAGGGCGTGCTCGGGAGAGAGGACCATATAGGTGGCGCCGAACAGGGTGTCGGGCCGGGTGGTGAACACCACGATGTCCTCCCCGGTGGTGGCCTTGAAGGTGACCTCCGCGCCGGTGGAACGGCCGATCCAGTTCTTCTGCTGGGTCTTGACCCGCTCGATGAAGTCCAGGTCGTCCAAATCGTCAATGAGCCGCTGGGCGTACTCGGTGATCTTCAGCATCCACTGAGACTTCTCCTTGCGGATGACAGGAGAGCCGCAGCGCTCACACACGCCCTCCACCACTTCCTCGTTGGCCAGCACGCACTTACAGGAGGTACACCAGTTGACGGGCATGGTGGTCTTGTAGGCCAGGCCGTGCTTGTACAGCTGGAGGAAGATCCACTGGGTCCACTTGTAGTAGCTGGGGTCGGTGGTGTTGATCACCCGGTCCCAGTCAAAGGAGTAGCCCAGCATATGCAGCTGCCGGGTGAAGTTCTCGATGTTGTCGTGGGTCACCTTGGCGGGGTGGATGTGGTTTTTGATGGCGTAGTTCTCGGTGGGCAGGCCGAAGGCGTCGTAGCCCATGGGGAACAGCACATTATAGCCGTTCATCCGGCGCTTGCGGGCCACCACGTCCATGGCGGTGTAGGGCCGGGTGTGGCCCACATGCAGGCCCTGCCCGGAGGGATAGGGGAACTCCACCAGGGCGTAGAACTTGGGCTTGTCGCTGTGCTCCTCACAGTGGAAGGTGTTCTCTTCCACCCACTTTTTCTGCCACTTGGGTTCGATGGCGGCAAAATCGTACTTCAAATCTCTCACGCTTTCCTTATTGAAGTCCTCGTTTCTGCAAAAAAACGGGCGATTATCCAATCTAAGATATTATAATGGAAAGATATCGGGATTGCAAGTATTCCGGCGGAAAAAGAGCGCCGGACGGCATGACCGTCCGGCGCTCTGTCTGGTTTCAGTTTTCCGTCAGCACTTCGCTCAGGTCCACGGGGGTGGCGTCGCTCCACAGGCGCTCCAGGTCGTAGAACTTCCGGGCCTCCTCGTTGAAGATGTGGACCACCACCGAGGAAAAGTCCAGCAGGATCCAGGTGCCGCCCCGGTGACCCTCCACATGGTGGGGGGGCTCTCCGGCGTCCTTGAGCATCTTCTCACAGACGTCGGCCAGGGCCTTGATCTGGGTGGTGGAGGTGGCAGAGCACAGCACGAAGTAGTCGGCCAGGGTGGTCAGATGGCCGGTCTCCAGCACCTTGATATCCTGCCCCTTCTTGCTGTCCAGCGCTTTTACCGCAGCGAAGGCAATCTCTTTAGGCGTCATTTACAATTCTCCTTTAAGCCACAGGCTCCATGCCCGGGCCGTATTCAATATTTCCACCAGGTGTCGCAGCAGGCGTGGGTACGGGCGTGGGTACGGGCGTGGGTACGGGGTCCGGTGTAAACACCGGCGTGGCAGTGGGGGGGACCTCCGGTGTGGGCGTGGCCGCCGGGCTCTGACCGGGTTCACCGCTGGCCGCCGGGCTGGAGGACGGCTGGGCGCTGGCGGAAGCCTCCGGGCTTTGGCTGGGGGCGGCGGAAATCTCTGGGCTGGCCACGGGGGTCTCGGAGGGCGCCGGCGTTTCGGTCACAGCCGGTTTTGGGGTGCTGCTGGGCCTGCTGCTCCCCCCGGAGTTGGCTTTGGTGTCCTCCACCACTCCCCGGGTAGAGGACAGGGTACCGTCAGAGTTGACCGACATCAGATCCAACTCCTCCAGCTTGATGTCCTCCAGGTAGGGGTTGAGGTAAGTGTTCACCAGCTCCAACAGCTCATCCTGAATGGGAACCACATAGGACTGGTCGTCCTTGTAGGTCCGGCTATAGACATAGACCCCTTTGTTGGGCATGGTCATAAAGTTTACATTGTCCATGCTAAGTCCGCCTACAATGGCCTCCTGGGCAAACCAGGCCAAATTGTTCACTGTGAGGTTCTCGCTGGTCTCCACATTCTCCATGAAGATGTTCACCATCTTGGGAATGGTGTTGAGGCTGATGCTGTTGAGGCACTTTTCAATGACCGCCTTCAAAAAGGCCTGCTGGGTCTCAATCCGGCCCAGGTCGCCGTTAGGGTAGCCGCCGTAGATCACATTTTGCCCGTTGACCATCTTGTTGTTCTTCCGCCAGCGCAGCAACTGCATGGCCTCGTCTCCGTTAATGTCCTGGGGCCCGGCATCCAGGTGGATATACAGATCCTGGGTGGGATCCTCGTAGTCCATGTCGATGGGAACGTCAAAATAGACCCCGCCAATGGCGTCTACCAGCTCTCCCACCGCTTCCCACTCCACTACAATGGTGTAATCTGGCTGGAAGCCCACTAGGTAGGAGACCTCCTCCCGGAGAAACTCGATGCCGTCCTTATCATAATAGGGCGCGTAGTTGTATACCGAATTGATCCGCTTCAGATCCCAGGGTACATTTACCATGGTATCCCGGGGGATGGACATGGCGTTGAGCTCCTGATTTTTTACATCGTAGGCAACCACCATGAGGGTATCGGTATTGCCGCCGCCGCCGGTGTCACGCCCAATCAGCAGGAAGGTATAAAACTCATCCTTTCGGTCTCCGTACAGTCGGGGCCCCTCTCCAAAGTCATACTCCACCGCCCCGCTCTCAGTGGGCGGCGGGGTGACCCCCGGCTCCTCCGGCTTGACTACCAACAGCTTGTATATGATAGCCGCTGCCACGATGATGGCTGCAATAACGGTCAGCACAATAAAAAGGATGCGCAGGATCTTCTGCTTTCGGGTAAGATGAGGCCTGGATCGCTTTTTCCGCCCGGAGGGGCGGGAGGCAGATTCTTTCTTTTCCAGCCGGGCGCCGCCCTGGGTACTGTTTCTCTGTTCTGGATTCATGCCGTCATGGTTCCTTTCCGCTTGATTTGCTCCTCAACCAATCCCTGGCCCGCACCGTATTGGGGTGGACGGGCAGCCCTCTGTCCTTCATCTCCTGAATGCTCATTTCACACCCTGCCAGCACCGCCTGGTCCAGGTCCTGATAGGCCAGCGTACGCAGGCGCTCCACCCCGGGGAAGTCCCGGTTGGGCTCCATGTAGTCGGCAATGTAGAGGATCTTTTCCAGCAGGGTCATATCCGCCTTGCCGGTGGTATGCCAGAAGATGGCCTCATACACATCGTCGCTCACCCCATACACATCCCGGGCCACACACGCGCCCGTTTTGGCGTGGAGGAGCTTGACCGCCTGCTGCTCCAAATCATCCAGTACGATACCATATTTTCTGCACAACTGCAACTGTTCTTCCATGGTCAAATATTTGGTACAGTCGTGTAGAATGGCGCCCCGGCGGGCCTTTTCCTCATCGGCGCCCCACCGCTGGGCCAGGCGCACCGCCTCCTCCTCCGTGCCCTGCACATGGGCGATCCGCTTGGCCCGGATCATGGAATAGGAGCAGGCCCGCAGCTCCCGGTCAGGCAGCTGCTTCAGGTCGTAATGGACGCCATACAGCCCCTGGCGGATGATGTAGCCGTACACCGCCGGGGACAAATACGCCTGCCCCTTGCCCTGGGCCAGCAGCTCCCGTAGCTGGGTGGAGGACACGTCCACAATGTGGGGCAGCTGGAGCACGCAGGTCCGGGCCCCGAAGGTCTCTTGCAGATACCTGGCCTGGGTCTCCAGCAATTCCCCGCTGTCCGACTGGGTGCGGGCAAAGGTGCAGATCCCCGCCAGGCGGGTGATAACCTCCGGCTCCCGCCAGTTCTGCAGGGTGAGGAACATGTCCGTCCCCATCAGCAGCCACAGCTCCGCCTCAGGATCAGCGGCCTGGAGCTGCTCCAGGGTGTCGGCGGTATAGCTCTTGCCGGGGCGGTGGAGCTCCATACCGCTGACGCTCACCTTTTTGGGCAGCAGCAGCCCGTCCGCCGCCAGCTCCACCATCTCCAGCCGCTGTTCGGCGCTGGGACCGCCCTCCGGCAGGGTCTTATGAGGGGGCGCGGCCGCCGGGACAAACTCCAGCCGGTCCAGGTTCAGGGCATCCAGGGCGAACTGGGCCGCCGCCAGATGTCCCAGGTGAGGGGGATTGAAGGTACCGCCGTAAATGCCCAGCTTCATGCTAAGACCTCCCCGTTTTAATCCCGTTTCTTGGATGCCGCCAAAACGATCCGGTCCTTCTTATCCTTACGATGGGTTGGACGATATAACACGAATTTTGTTCCGATTACCTGCACCACCTCGCTGCGGGTGGCTTTGGCCAGCTCCTCCGCCGCCTCCCGGCTGGTGAGCAGACAGTTCTCCAGCACCTTGCCCTTGATGAGCTCCCGGGCCTCCAGGGCGTCGTCCGCCTGCTTGACCAGGTTGGGGCCGATACCGTCCTTTCCGATGTGTACGATGGTGTCGATGCCGTTGGCCAGGCTCCGCAGCTGGGAGCGCTGTTTACTGGTTAAGTCCATTGAAATAGCTCTCCAATTCCGTTTTGAATTTTTTCAGAGCGTTGCCCCGGTGGGAGATGGCGTTTTTCTCCTCGGGGGTGAGCTCCGCAAAGGTCTTTTTCAGGCCGGGCAGGAAAAACACCGGGTCGTAGCCGAAGCCGCCCATCCCCTTGGGGGCGTAGGCGATGGTGCCGGGGCACTCCCCCCTGGCCTCCACCCTGTCCCCGTTGGGGAAGCAGCAGCAGATGCAGGAGACGAATTTCCCCCGCCGATCCAGCTGGCCCCGCAGGTTCTCCAGCAGCAGCTGATACCGTCCCACGTCGTCCAGCTCCGGGCCGCCATACCGGGCAGAATACACGCCGGGAGCCCCGTTGAGGGCGTCCACGCACAGGCCGGAGTCGTCGGCAATGGCGGGCAGGCCGGAGGCCTCCATCACGGCGTGGGCCTTCAGATAGGCGTTCTCTTCAAAGGTAGTGCCGGTCTCCTCCACGTCCACATCCACGCCTACGTCGGACTCCAGCACCACCTCCACCCCCAGCTGGGAGAGGATGTCCTTCATCTCCACCAGCTTATGGGCGTTTTTGCTGGCCAATACCATTTTCATACGCTCAACCTCCCAGAACCGCCCGCTGAATGGCCTGCACTTCCCGGATACCCTTGGCGCACAGGTCCACCAGAGCCTGCTGCTCGGCAATGGTGAAGGTCCGGCCCTCGCCGGTGCCCTGGAGCTCCACCAGCTCCCCCTCCCCTGTCATGACGCAGTTCAGGTCCACCTGGGCGGCGGAGTCCTCCTCATAGCACAGGTCCAGCAGAAGCTGGTCGTCCACAATGCCGGCGGAAATGGCGGCCACACAGGTCTTGAGGGGCATGCTCTCCAGCACGCCCTCCTCCACCAGCTTATAGAGCGCCAGGCTCAGGGCTACAAAGCCGCCGGTGACGCTGGCGGTGCGGGTGCCGCCGTCCCCCTGGAGCACGTCGCAGTCCACGGTGATGGTGCGCTCCCCCAGCTTTTTCATGTCCACGCAGGCCCGGAGGGAACGGCCCACCAGCCGCTGGATCTCCGCGGAGCGGGGGGACAGCTTCAGCTTGGCAATGTCCCGCTTGGACCGCTCCCGGTTGGCCCGTGGCAGCATGGAGTACTCGGCGGTGACCCAGCCCTCCCCCTCGGGGACGTGGGGCGGGGTGCGCTCCTCCACGCTGGCGCAGCACAGCACCTGGGTATTGCCGCAGCGGATCAGGCAGGAGCCCTCCGCGAATTTGTTGAAATGGGGAATGATCTCTATGGGCCGCAGCTGATCGTTGGCCCGTCCGTCAATTCTTGCCATGTCAGATAACCTCCCTTAAATCAGCGCTTCCACAAAGGCCTCGGCCTCAAAGGGCATCAGATCGTCGATGCCCTCCCCCACGCCGATGTACTTCACCGGTACCTGGAGCTCCTGGGCAATGGCCACCACGATGCCTCCCTTGGCGGAGCCGTCCAGCTTGGTGAGGACGATGCCGGTGATACCGGCGGCCTCCTTGAACTGCTTGGCTTGAATGAGACCGTTCTGGCCGGTGGTGGCGTCCAGCACCAGCAGGGTCTCCCGGTCGCAGTCGGGCAGCTCCCGGTCCACCACCCGGCTGATCTTGTTCAGCTCGTTCATCAAGTTCTGCTTGTTGTGGAGCCGCCCGGCGGTGTCGATGAGGATCACGTCGCTCCCCCGGGCCTTGGCGGCGGTAAGGGCGTCAAACACCACGGCGGCGGGATCTGCCCCCTCGTGCTGCCGCACCAGGTCCACTCCGGCCCGGCCGCTCCAGATCTCCAGCTGGTCAGCGGCGGCGGCCCGGAAGGTGTCGGCGGCGGCCATCAGCACCCGCTTGCCCTCCCCCTTCATGCGGGAGGCCAGCTTGCCGATGGTGGTGGTCTTGCCCACCCCGTTCACCCCGATGAACAGGGCCACGGAGGGGGTGGTGGTGAGGTGAAGCTCCGGCTCACCCACCTGGAGCATATCGGTGAGCACCCGCCGCAGGCAGGCCCGGGCGGAGTCCATGTCCTTGATCTTCTCCTCCTTCACCCGGCGGCGGAGCTCCTCCACCGCTTTCAGGGTGGTATCCACCCCCATGTCTCCCAAAATCAGGGTCTCCTCCAGCTCGTCGTAGAAGTCATCGTTCAGCTCCCCGGCAAACAGCTGGTCAAAAGAGTGTCCGATGTTTTCTTTGGTGCGGGTCAGCCCCGCCTTGATCTTTTCAAAAAAGCCCATGTGGTCTGATTCCTTTCCGCCGGACAGCCTTAGCCCCGGCGCTATTTGATATGCAGCTCTTTCTCCACATCGTTCAGGTTGATGGTCAGCAGGCGGCTGATGCCCTGCTCCTGCATGGTGACGCCGTACAGCACGTCGGCCTCCTCCATGGTGCCCCGGCGGTGGGTGATGACGATAAACTGGGTCTTGTCCGCCATCTGACGCATGTAGCGGGCAAAGCGCACCACGTTGGCGTCGTCCAGGGCGGCCTCGATCTCATCCATCACCACGAAGGGGGTGGGCCGCACCTTGAGAATGGCGAAGTACAGGGCGATGGCCACGAAGGCCTTCTCCCCGCCGGAGAGCAGGGAGAGAATTTTCAAAGCCTTGCCCGGGGGCTGGACCTTGATCTCGATGCCGCAGTTCAGGATGTCGTCCGGGTCCTCCAGCTCCAGGTTGGCCTTGCCCCCCTGGAACAGCTCCTGGAAGGTGTGCTGGAAGGACTCGTTGAGCAGGGCGAACTGGGCGGAAAAGATGTTGCGCATCTCCTCGGTGATCCCGGCGATGATCTCCTCCAGCTCCTTCTTGGAGCGGGTCACATCGTCCCGCTGGTCGGTGAGGTAGGTGTACCGCTCGTTGACCCGCTCGAACTCCTCGATGGCGTCCAGGTTGATATTGCCCAGGGAGGAGATGGCGGATTTCAGCTCGCCCACCCGGCGCTGTGCCTTGGGCACGCTCTCCAGCTCCACCCGCTGGGCCCGGGCCGCCTCATGGGACAGCTCGTAGGTCTCCCACAGCTTGTCCAGCAGGTTCTTCTCCTCCAGGTCGGCGGCGGCCTTCTTCTGTTCTAAGACGGAGACCTCCCGCTGTAAGTTGAGCAATTCGCTATTTTTTTCCCGGGCCTGTTTATCGGCCTGGTTCCGCCTGGCCTCCAAGGCCAGCTTTTCCTCGTTAATGCGGCCGATGGCCCCCTGCCGGTCCTCGTTTTCCCGGCGGAGGGTCTGGAGCTGGCGCTCCTTCTCCCGGATCTCCGCCTCCAGCCCGGCGTTTTTCTCCACAAACTCCGCCAGCATCTTCTGCCGCTCCGCCCGGTCGCCGGTCAGGTCGGCTTTCAGCGCCTCCAGCTCGTCCAGGGACTTGTTGGAGGCCTGCTCCTCCGCCTCCAGGGCGGCCAGGCGCATATTCAGCTCAGCAATGGCCTCGCCGATGGCGGCCGCCTGCTCCTGCATGGCGGCCTGGCCCTGGGCCTTGCCCTCGACCTCCGCCCGCAGAGCCGCGGCGGCGCCCTCCAGCTCCTGGATCCGCTGCCGGGCGGCCTGGATATCGGTCTCGGTCTGGGCAGAACGGGCCTGGACCTGGCGCAGCTCCTCCTGCTGCTGGTCCCGCCGGCCCTCGGCCTGGACAAGCTGGCTGTCCAGATGCCCCAGCCGCTCTTTGAGCTGGAGGATGTCGTCCTCATGCCGCCGCTGCTGGCTCTGGGCGGTCTCCAGCTCGTAGGCGGCGGCCGCGGCCTCCCGCCGGGCCTCCTCCATGGCGTGGGCGGCGGCGGTCAGCTGCTCGGTCACCCCCGCCGCCTGCTGGTGCAGCCGCTCCAGCTCATTGGCCCGGCTGAGGATGCCCGCGCTGCGGGACACCGAGCCGCCGGTCATGGAGCCGCCTGGGTTGAGCACCTGGCCGTCCAGGGTGACAATTTTAAAGCGGTAACCGTATTTCCGCGCCATGGCGATGGCCCTGTCCAGATCCTCGGCCACCACCGTGCGGCCCAGCAGATTGGAAAAGACCCGCTCGTACCGGGCGTCGAACTGGATGAGCTCGTTGCCCAGGCCCACAAAGCCGGGCTCCTGCCGCACCCCCTGGTCCCGGAAGTCGGAGGGACGCATGGAGGTCAGGGGCAGGAAGGTGCTCCGGCCGCCGTCCCGCCGCTTCAGATACTGGATGGCGGCCTTGCCGTCCTCCTCCCGCTCCACCACGATATGCTGCATGGCGCCGCCCAGGGCGGTCTCGATGGCCACGGTACAGGCGTCCGGCACGTGGAGCAGCCCGGCCACCGGGCCGTGGATCCCCTTCAGCTGCCCCTTCTTGGCCTCCCCCATCACCAGCTTTACTGCTTTGGAGTAGCCCTCATACATTTTTTCCATTTCGGAGAGCATATGGACCCGGGAGCGGATGGCGTTCTCCTCCATCTGGAGCTTCACATGGCGCTCCTCCGCCTCCTTGGCCTTTCTCTGCCGGGACTCCACCCGCAGGGTGTAGCCGTTGAGCATGTTCTGCAGGGCGTCCCGGTCCTCCTGGGCCTTGTCCAGGGCGGCGGCGGCCTCCTGCCGGGCGGCTCTTACGCTGTCCAGGGCCTCCTCCCCGGCGGCCAGCTCCTGCCGCAGGCTCTCGTCCCGGTCCAGCAGCTCCTGCTCGGCGGCAGCCAGGGCGGAGAGGAGGGCCTTGGCATCGGCGGCGGAGGCGTGCTCCACCGACTCCTTCTGCCGCAGCTGCTCCAGCTCACCGGCCAGTTGGCCGGCGGAGCGGACGGCATCCTGGGCCTCCCCCTGCCGGCGCTCCAGCTGGTCCTGAAGCTGGGCGCGCTGTCCGGCCAGCTCCTCCAGCCTCTGGCGGCGCTCGTCGATCTGGGCGGCCACCGAGCCCGCCCGGCCCTCCTGCTGATCCAGCTCCCGCTGGATGCGGTCCCGGTTCTCCAGATTGTTCTGGATGTTGGCTCTCAGCACGGCAATGGCGTTTTCCAGGCCGTTGGCGTCGGCCTGCTTTTGCATCATCTGAAAGCGGACGCCCTCGGCCTCCACGTCCTTGTCCCGCATTTTGGCGGAAAAGTCCTCCGCGGCGGCGTAGAACTGTTCTACCGCCTTTTGGGCCTCCTCCCGCTGCCGGACGGCGTTTTCATAGTCGGACATGGTCTTGATATTCCCCGCCCGCAGCTTTTCCAGCTGATCCAGCCACAGGGAGATCTCCAAACTCCGCAGCTCGTCCCGGAGGAGCAAAAACCGTCTTGCTTTCTCGCTCTGGTTCCGCAGAGGCTCCACCTGGAGCTCCAGCTCGTCGATCTTGTCGGTGATGCGCACCAGGTTTTCCTGGGTGCGCTCCAGCTTGCGCTCGGCCTCCTCCTTCCGGTGGCGGAACCGGGAGATGCCGGCGGCCTCCTCAAAGACCTCCCGCCGGTCCCCGCTTTTGACCGACAGGATCTCGTCGATGCGGCCCTGTCCAATGATGGAATAGCCCTCCCGGCCCAGGCCGGTGTCCATGAACAGCTCGTTCACGTCCTTGAGCCGGACGGAGCGGCGGTTGATGTAATACTCGCTCTCCCCGGAGCGGAAGTACCGGCGGGTGACCATCACCTCGCTCTCCTCCATGGGGAACAGGTGGTCGGCGTTGTCCAATACCAGGGAGACCTCGGCAAAACCCTGCTGCTTGCGCAGGGCGGTGCCGCCGAAGATCACGTCCTCCATCTTGCCTCCCCGGAGGGCCTTGGTGGACTGTTCCCCCAGAACCCAGCGGATGGCGTCGGAAATATTTGATTTTCCGCTGCCGTTGGGCCCCACGATGGCGGTGATATCCTCCCCGAAGGAGAGCACCGTCTTATCCGGAAAGGACTTGAACCCCTGGATCTCCAGCGCCTTAAGGTACATAAGCACACCTCTTTCTTTCCATAACCTTCTATCCCCTTTATTTCAAGGGGTTCCAGGCTTTTTGTGCTTACATAACCCCTTACAGATTTCTATAACTTTTCAGTGTAGTGGTGTAAATCCTGGTGCAAAATGGTGTTGGCTGCGGCAAAATGGTGTAAACCTATATGACCTTGATTTTGCCTTCCAGGCTTTGAAAACTTGCGATCTTTCTGGACTCGGTTGCCTCATTATAGACATCCATCGTTGTCCGAATATTTCTATGGCCCATCACATCTTGGATTATCTTGAGATCTTTTTCATTTTCGCAGAACCTTGTGCAGAAAGTGTGGCGCAATATGTGGGCACTGAACTTTGGTAAATAACACGGTTCTCTGTTTTCTTGCTCGGCTTTGAAGTACTCTTCCCTATTAAATGCACTCGTGATGTTTTGTATGGCATCGAACACATACGCCGGAGTAAAAAACCTTACCATGACTATTGAGGAAAATAAAACCGGTGTATTCTCCAATAGAGAAGGGCTCTAAATTGGGGTTTCTTCTCTTCGCCTTTTCAGCCAAAAGCGCTTCTTTCACTTCTGATAGCATCGGGATAACTCTTAGACCCGCTTTTGTCTTTGGCTCAGAGATTCGGTACCGATATCCCCCATTTTCGCTTTGCTTATATAATAGGGTGTGATTTACACTGATGAGCTTTTTTTCGAAATCGCAGTCACACCATCTAAGTCCAAGTGCTTCACCTATCCGCATACCAGTTCCAAGAAGAACAGTGAATAGTGTACCGAGGCGACAATAAATCCGCGACTGATAAACATACTCAATCAATTTTGCCTGTTCTTCTTCCGTTAAAGCGTGACGCTTTTCCTGTTCAACCAGCAACATCTTACGCAAGCTTTTCAAAACATTCGCTGCAGGATTCACACGAATAAGATTGTCCATTACAGCGCTCTCAAACATTTGGTACAGTATGGAATGGACACTTTGAACCGTACTTGCCTTGAGGCCAAGATCTTGGACCATATGCATATACAATCTCTGAATGTCAGAAAACTTGACACTCCGAATTTTACGTCCGCCAAGTTCATCCCGAACCTGCTTGTCGTATAAGCAAATGTAATTACATCTTGTGGTTTCCTTGAGGTCAGTGCGTAAGTCCATAAAGGATTTGAACAGCGCGTTAACAGTTATTGTGTTTGCTTCACCGGCACGTATACCATCCTCAAGATCTCTCTGGATCTGTCTTTCAATATCTCGAAGGGCCATCACGCATTTCTTACCCTCCGGAACCTTATCAGTACTGACCAGTTTCCAACTATATACCGCTTTCCGTTTTCCATCCGGATCGGTATATCGGAACATATACATACCGTCTCGCCTTTGCACCTCCCCATTTCTAAGGATTCTACCTTTGCTGTCTTTTCGTTTGCTTGGCATAGTAATTCCCCTTCTATCATGAGAAAAGGAATCTGATATAGCATTTTATTCTACCACATCAGATACTACTTTTCAAGATTCAACCTATTTCCGGTAACTCTGGCGAGATTTCATCACATTTTTCATAATGAATTCTACTCAATTAGATTTTTTACGGAAATTACCAGTACACCAGTTACAGTTTGCTATATAACAAAACAGTCTGGCCACGGCTCAAGCCATGTCCAGACCTCCTTTTGTTTGCTTACAATGTATCGACATCTTCCAAATACTTTTCAAACTTTTTTCGCTTAATCAGCCTTTTTGTTCCTATCCAAATAACAAATCCACAGTCCGGGTTGCTGGTTATCTCTCGCAACTTATTTGTCCCAATTCCAAAGTAGGCAGCCGCCTCTTCAATCGTCAAATTGGCCTTCTCCCAAATTGGTACCGCTTGCTTTTCCATTTCCTCAACTCCTTTTTGTAAAAGTCAAAAGAAAAGCAGCGGGCGGCGGTTGGCTAGGCCGCTCCGCGAGACTTACTCCCCGAGCTATTGGCACTTCCCGCAACCTGCGACGGATTGGCTACCGCTCGGATCACGGCCAAAGCGACGTATCATGATTAACGAGTATGGGTCATGGCCTCCAAGCCGCCACAGCTTGTCTGCACACAGCATCCGGCTCCCCCTGTCCTCCCTTCTCTGTTCGGGATCATGGCCCGGTCTGCTTGTGCGGCTCTCCATACACGCAACGTACCCGCTGCTGATATGAGGCGCGGCACACCTTTTTTTCAAGGTGCAGTAGGATGCCTTCCTGGAAGACCATTTCGTCTTCACCTCATTCCCCGTTTTCCGCCAGCAGTTTTGCCACAAAAAACAGCCCCACGCTGTTTGAAAGCGTAGGGCTGCCCACATTTACTGGTCGAATATAGTGAGATTGTCGAGCATATCGTCCAGATCCTTCTGATTAAGTACGGTTGGAGCCACCTGCTCCACCTGCTTTTCCTGCTGGATCTGGAACTTCATGCTGTCCTTGAGCCTTTCTACCGAGGCGTCAATCATTTGCTGGATCTTTGCTAGGGCTTGTTTGAAAAATAAAAGTTGCACAAAAGGAGCAGATATGCGAAACTAGAGGTATGAAATGCTCTGAATTAACAACAGAACAATGGGAACGTGTCAAACCTCTTCTGCCGCCGGAAGAAACAGGGAAGCGAGGCCGCCCCCGTAAGGACAACCGGACGATGCTGAACGGGATG
>NZ_NFIQ01000001.1 GCF_002159455.1 Flavonifractor sp. An306 | reverse complement strand
CCACAGCCCCGCCAGCGCTCCCCCCTCCGCCCCCACGAAGAACATGGTGATGACGGCGATGAGGGTGGGAAACCGGCCGTTGCAGGGGACAAAGCTGTTGGTAAGCATGGCGATGAGCCGCTCCCTGGGGGAGTCGATGATCCGGCAGCCCACCACCCCGGCGGCGTTGCAGCCGAAGCCCATGCACATGGTGAGAGCCTGCTTGCCGCAGGCCCTGGCCTTCTGGAAGGCGTGGTCCAGCAGGAAGGCCACCCGGGGGAGGTAGCCAAAGTCCTCCAGCAGGGTAAACAGGGGAAAAAAGATGGCCATGGGGGGGAGCATGACGCTGATCACCCAGGCCAGCACCCGGTACACCCCCAGCACCAGGGCCCCGTGGAGCCACTCCGGCGCCCCCAGCCAGACAAACAGCTCGCTCAGCCGGTCCTGGATCCAGAACAGGCCGTCGGACAGCAGGGCGGAGGGGTAGTTGGCCCCCTGTATGGTGAGCCACAGCACCCCCGCCAGCAGCAGGACCATAAAGGGCACGCCGGTATAGCGGTGGGTGAGAAAACGGTCCAGCCTCCGGTCCCGGTCCTCCTCCGGCCTGTGTTGGGCGGTCACCACGGCGCTGGCGATATCGCGGGCCGTCCCCAACAGGGCGGAGGCCACCACGCCTCCCAGCTCCGCCGGCTCCAGGCCGCTGTGGGCCAGCTCCTCCCTGGCCTGGGCCACCGCCCCCCACACCTCCCCGTCAGACCGGGGGTCCCAGTCCAGGGCGTCGGACAGGGCCTGGAGCAGAGAGGGGTCTCCCTCCAGCAGCCGCAGGGCGGCCCACCGGGCGGGCAGCCGCCCCCGCAGCCGCCGGGCCAGCAGAGGGGTGAGGCTGGCCACGGCAAATTCCACCGCCGGAGGGTAGCGCACGGTCAGGGGCGTGGGGGGCTCCGGCCGGTCCAGGGTCTCGGCCACCCGGTCCATCAGCTCGGTCAGACCGGCGCCCCGGCCGGCGCTGGTCCCCACCACCGGCACGCCCAGCCGGCGGGAGAGCCCCTCCAGGTCCACCTCCACCCCCTTCCGCCGGGCCTCGTCCAGCAGGTTGACGCACACCACGGTGCGCCGCTGGAGCTCCAGCACCTGGAGCACCAGATTCAGGTTGCGCTCCAGGCAGGTGGCGTCGCACACCACCACCGCTCCCCGGGCCCCGCCGAAGCAGAAGAAGTCCCGGGCCGCCTCCTCTTCCGCCGAGCGGGCCATCAGGGAGTAAGTACCGGGCAGATCCACCAGGGCGTAGTCCCGGCCCCGGTGGCGGCAGCGGCCCCGGGCGGTGACCACCGTTTTGCCCGGCCAGTTGCCGGTGTGCTGGCGCAGGCCGGTGAGGGCGTTGAACACCGTGGACTTGCCCACGTTGGGGTTGCCGGCCAGGGCCACCACCTGCTCCTCCGGACCGGTCACGCCCACACCTCCTCCGCCAGGCGCACCCCCGCCGCGTCCCTGCCCCGCAGGGCAATCACCGCTCCCCGGATCAGGTAGGCCGCCGGGTCTCCCGCCGGGCTGACGGCGGTGCAGGTGACGGTGGTGCCGGGGACCAGCCCCAGGTCAAAGAGTCGCCGGCACATGGCCCGCTCCCCCGCCACGTGGGCCACCACGCCGCTCTCCCCCACCCGGAGGGTATTGAGAAACTGAGTGCTCATATCGTGTCCATCTCCTTGCCAAAGGTATGGGAATGTTTGATTTCCGCACTCCAGCTTATGGCGGTTCCTGTCCCACGGTGCGGAAAAATTTCTTTTTCCGCGGTTAAAGCTATTGACGAATGATTTTGATTTCGATAGAATAGGAAAACCAAGTCAACCCCTTTTTCATCGCCGCAGCGGAATGCTGCGGCGATATTTTACGGCAGGAGGCGAACTATGTCACAAACCGGTGAAAACAAAATGGGGGTCATGCCCGTCAAGCGGCTGGTCCTCTCCATGTCTCTGCCCATGATGGTCTCCATGCTGGTGCAGGCCCTTTACAATGTGGTGGACAGCTACTTTGTGGCCAAGGTCAGCGAGGACGCCCTCACCGCGGTAGGCATGGCCTTTCCCTTCCAGAACCTGATGATCGCCGTGTCGGTGGGTACCGGCGTGGGCGTCAACGCCCTGCTCTCCCGCAGCCTGGGCGCCAGAGACCAGCAGACTGCCAACCGCTCGGCGGAAAACGGGGTGCTGCTGTCGGTGCTCAGCGCGCTGGTATTTATGGCGGCGGCGCTGCTGTTTGCCCAGCCCTTCTTCGTGGCCCAGAAGGCCACCCCGGCCATCGCCCAGCAGGGGGCGGCCTATCTGCGCATCTGCGGCGGGCTGTCCTTCGGCCTGTTTCTGGAGGTCATGTTTGAGCGGCTGCTCCAGGCCACCGGCCGCACCTTCTACACCATGATCACCCAGGGCGTGGGGGCCATCATCAACATCATCATGGACCCGGTGCTCATCTTCGGTCTGGGGCCCTTTCCCCAGATGGGGGTGGCCGGAGCGGCGGCGGCCACGGTACTGGGACAGATTGTGGCGGCCATTCTGGCGCTGGTCTTCAACATGACCCACAACCACGATATCCAGCCCACCTTAAAGGGATTCCGGCCCAGTGGGAAGATTATCAGCCAGATCTACAGCGTAGGCGTACCTACCATCGTGCTCAACTCCATCAGCTCCATCATGACCTTCGGCATGAATCTGATCCTCATTTCCTTTACCTCCACGGCGGTGGCGGTGTTCAACGTCTACTTCAAGCTGCAGAGCTTTGTGTTTATGCCGGTGTTCGGCCTGAACAACGGTCTGGTGCCCATCGTGTCCTACAACTACGGCGCCCGGAAAAAGCAGCGGCTGATGGAGGCCATCCGCTTCGGCTCCGCCCTGGCGGTGGGCATCATGCTGGTGGGCCTGGTGGTCATCCAGCTGTTCCCCGCCCCCATTCTGAGCCTCTTCGAGGCATCGCCGGATATGCTGCGCATCGGCGTGCCCGCCCTGCGGATCATCAGCCTGTGCTTCGTGTTCGCCGGGTTCAACGTGATCTGCTCCTCCGCCTTCCAGGCCCTGGGCAACGGGGTGCTGAGCATGGTGGTCTCCATCATCCGGCAGCTGGTGGTGCTCCTCCCCGCCGCTTTCCTGCTCTCCCTCACCGGGAATGTAAACGCGGTGTGGCTGTCCTTCCCCATCGCCGAGGTGGCCTCCCTGCTGTTGTGCGTGCTCTTCCTGCGCCACACCTACCGCACGGTGGTGGCTCCGCTGGACAAGCCTGTCTGAATTGATCTCACCATGAAAAATGCCCCAGGTCTCCTGACCTGGGGCATTTTTGCGGGCTATTTCACCACAATATCCACATAGGCGGAGGTGGTGGCGTCCAGCACGGCCATATACCCGCACCGAAACTCCATCCAGTCCCCCACCCGGACCTGTCCGCCGCAGTCCTCCACATCCACGATCAGATGGTCGGAGCTGGCCCCGATCATCCAGGCCCCCGGCAGGGTGGGGGTGAGGGCGGCCCAGGCCACATCCTGCTTGCCGGCGGCGCAGATGGCCCGCAGGCGCACGCCCCGGTCCGGGTATTCCGGGGTGTCCCCCTTGCCGTCCCGGCCGTGCTCCCCGATGGGTACCGAGGGCTTGCGGCGCAGCTCCACCACCTGGGCCCTGAAGGTGAAGGCGTCGTGGTGGCAGCCCTCCAGAAAACGGCTGCCGGTGGTGTCCTCCCCAAAGAGCACCCCCTCCCCCACCCGCAGCTGGTTGATCCCGGCGGGCAGCGTCCCGGCCTCCAGCAGACCCAGGGTACAGGTGGAGCCGCCGGAGAGGGTGGTGATGCAAAAGCCGTAGGTCTCGTTCAGGTAGTCCCGCAGCTCCACCAGGATTTGGGTGTTTTCCACCGAGGGCAGGATGCTGCCGTAGCAGCCCACGTTGGTGCCCAGGCCCACCAGCTCCACTCCGGGGCAGGCCTTGATCTGGGGGGCGATCTCGTCCAGCTGCTCCCGGCCGAACACCCCCTCCCGCAGGTCGCCTACGTCGATCATGAGAATGATGGGGTGGACCTTACCCTGGCGAAGGGCGGCCTCCGACACCGCCCGGATCACCTCGATCTGGCTCTGCAGGCTCCAGTCCGCCCAGCGGACCACCTCCTCCGCCTCGTCGGGGGCGGGGATACGGATGAGCAGGTACTTCAGGCCGGGGATGGCCCGTTTGGCGGAGATGATGTTTTTCATCCGGCTGTCGGCAAAGCAGGTGATTCCCCCCTCCATGGCCGCCCGGATCACCTCCGGCCGGGCGGAAAATCCCTTGGTGACAAAGGCCAGCTCCACCCCCCGCCTGTCACAAAGCTTGCGGAGGATTTCGGCGTTCTGCGTTACTTTTTGGGTGTCGATCTCCAGAACAGGCGCATACATCACACGTTCCTCCCCTTCCATTCGGATACCTCCATGATACTTGCTGCCAGGCATCCTGACAAGAAAATCTTTTTACCCTGTTGACAAGTGTGTATGTATGTGTTATTACTGTATATGTAGAGTATATACAGTAATAACAGCAAGAGGTGCACCATGGATATCATCATCAGCAACTCCGGCGGCGTGCCCATTTACGACCAGATCACCCGGCAGATGAAGGGCCTCATCCTCCGGGGGGAGCTGGCTGAGGGGGAGGCCCTTCCCTCCATGCGGCTGCTGGCCAAGGAGCTGCGCATATCAGTCATCACCACCAAGCGGGCCTATGAGGAGCTGGAGCGGGAGGGGTTCATCACCACCGTACCGGGGAAGGGGTGCTTTGTGGCCCCCCGGAACCTGGAGCTGGTCCGGGAGGAGACCCTCCGACGGGTGGAGGAGCATCTGTCCCAGGCAGTGGACATCGCCAGGACCGGCGGGATCACCCTGGCCGAGCTGACCGAGACCTTACATCTTCTGTATGGAGAGGACGAACATGAATAACGCATTGGAAGTATCCCATCTGAGCAAGGACTACGGCGCCTTCAAGCTGGACGACGTATCCTTTACTGTGCCCGGAGGCACCATCATGGGCCTCATCGGGGAGAACGGGGCGGGTAAATCCACCACCATCAAGTGCATCCTGAACCTGATCCGCCGGGACGGCGGGGAGATCACTGTCTTTGGGCGGGACAACCGGAAGGAGGAACGGGCGGTCAAGGGAGACATCGGGGTGGTGCTGGACGAGGTGCTGTTCCACGACGTACTCCGGCCCCGGCAGGTGGGGAAAATACTGGCGGGGCTGTACCCCAACTGGGACATGGCGCTGTTTGACCGCTATCTGGAGAAATTTGACCTTACCGGGAAAAAGACGGTAAAGGAGTTTTCCCGGGGCATGAAGATGAAGCTGGCCATTGGCGCCGCCTTTGCCGCCAAACCCCGGCTGCTGATCCTGGACGAGGCCACCTCCGGCCTGGACCCGGTGGTGCGGGACGAGATCCTGGACGAATTCCTGGAATTCATTCAGGACGAGGACCACGCCATTCTCATCTCCAGCCACATCACCAGCGACCTGGAGAAGGCGGCGGACTATATCACCTACCTGCACAACGGAAGGGTGGCGGTGTCCGGGGCCAAGGACGAGCTGCTGGACACCTACGGCAAGCTGGTGTGCGGCCGCTCCGAGCTGGAACAGGTAGACAGGGCTCTGCTGGCGGGCAGCCGGGTGGGGCAGTTCGGCTGTGAGGCTCTGGTAAAGGACCGCCGCGCCTTTGCCCGGCGGTATCCGGCGCTGACGGTGGACCCGGCCACGCTGGAGGACATCATGGTGTTTACCGGAAAGGGGGATGCCCAATGAAAGGGTTGCTCTATAAGGATATCGTGGTCCTGAAAAAGCAGATTTCCACCCTGCTGATCTTCGTGGTGGTCTACGGCGGCTTCTGCGTGGCCGGGGTGTTTGACTTCTCCATCATCGGCGCTCTCATCGCCGTGTTCGGCCTCACCATTCCCATGTCCTCGGTGGCTCTGGACGACACCTCCCACTGGGACCGGTACGCTGCCGCCACCCCCGCCGGGCGGAAGGGGATCGTGGCGGGGAAATATCTCTTCACCCTGCTGGTGATCCTGATCAGCGGTCTGGCAGGCACCGTTATCATGGTGGGTCTGTCCCTCGCGGGGCTCTCCGATACCCCGCCCGTGGAGCTGGTGGGTATCTCCCTGTCCTGCGCCACCGTCACCCTGCTGCTGGACGCCATTCTCCTCCCCTTCCTGCTGAAATACGGGGCGGAGAAGGCCCGGGTGGTCAGCATGATCACCTTCGTCATTATTTTCGGCGGCGCCATCCTGCTGGGCGGCATGATGAATAACGGCGTCAACATGCCCCAGCTCCCCAGCTGGCTGGCAGCCGCCCTGCCGGTGGTGTTCGCTCTGGTCAGTGTGGGGGGCTTCGCCCTCTCCTTCGCCGTCTCTCTGGGCATCTATGCCCGGAAGGAGTTCTGAGCCGCTTGACAGTCCGCCTCTTTCGCGGTATGGTGGTAGGCGAAAAGCAAGGAAAGAGGCGGATTTATGGAATTCTCACCGGATAAAATCTGTAAACTGGCCCCCAACAAGGTGGACTATCTCATCCCCGGCGGGGAGATGATCAACGCCTTTCTGGAGGAGGGGCCGGAGGCAAAGGTGTGCTCCCAGATGTGGGTGGCCTCCCTGGTCACCTCCGCCCTCTGCCCCGGCACCACCGTGGGCCTGTCCCGCTTCGCCGGGTCGGACCGCTTTCTCCGGGACTGTCTGGCGGAAGATCCGGCGGCCTGGCTGGGGACTGCCCACGCCGGCCGCTGGGGGGCCGACCTGGGATTTTTGTTAAAACTGCTCCACTCCCGGGACCGGCTGCTCATCCAGACCCACCCCGACGGGGAAAAGGCTATGAAATACTTCGGCCTGCCCCACGGCAAGGACGAGGCCTGGTATGTGCTCTCCACCCGGCCGGGGGCCTGCATCTGGCTGGGGTTCCGGCCGGGGGTGACGCCCCAGGGTTTCCGGGCGCTGATCGAGGCCCAGGACTCCGCCGGGATGCTGGCGTGTCTGCACAAAATTGAGATTCAGCCCGGCCAGGTGTACTTCATCCCCGCCGGCACCGTCCACGCCCTGGGCAGCGACTGCCTGGTGGCGGAAATCCAGGAGCCGGTGGACCTGACCCTGCGGGCGGAATACATCCGGCCAGACGGCTCCCGGCTGCCCAAAGAGAGCATGTACGGCGCCGCCGGGATGGACGGCATGATGGACTGCTTCACCTTTGACTGCCTGAGCCGGGAGGAGCTGCTGCGCAGGCACCTGTCCGCCCCTCTGCCGGAGGGGTCGGAGCCCTGGCGGAAAAAGCTGATCTCCGCCCGCCAGACCAGCCGCTTCTGGATGGACGAGCTGACCCTGGGGCCGGACCACCGGCTGGCGGAGGTCTCCAACCCCGCGTTCCAGGTCCTGCTGGTCCTGGAGGGGGCGGGGGAACTTCACTGGGCGGGCGGCACGCTGCCTGTCAGACAGGGGGAGGAGTTCTTTGTCCCCCACGGGGTACCCTCCTTCCGCTGCGCCACCGAAACCGGCCTGAAGCTGCTGACCTGCGGCGTTCCGGAGGGGGACGCCTGAACGCAAAAAAACCGGGCCCGCCGTCACAGACGGCGGGCCCGGGCTTTTTTTGTTATCCGCACTTGGAGTAGCCGCAGTCCCGGCAGGTGACGCAGCCTCCCTCATGCTCCAGTCTGGCCCCGCACTCGGGGCAGAACTTGGCCAGCTTGGCCTCGGCGGGGGTCATCCCCGGCCGGGGGATGGGAGCGGCCGCCGGAGCCGTGGGGGCGATGGGAGCGGGGGCGGGCTCATGGCCCCCGTTCTGAGACACCTTGAGTACCTTCTCCAGGGCCTTGGCAATGGCGTCGGGGCAGGAGGTCACCGGCACCCCCGCCTGCCGCAGGCAGGAGGGGCAGCGGATCCCCTTGAGCTGCTGGATGATCTCCTTGGGATCCATGCCGGAGCGGATGCCCACGCTGACCAGGCGGGCGGTGGCCTCGCTCTGGCTGGGGCAGCCTCCCGCCCGGCCGGTGTTGGTGAACACCTCGCAGATGCCGTTTTCGTCGTAGTTGACGGTGATATACAGGTTGCCGCAGCCGATGCGCACCTTCTCGGTAAAGCCGGTGGTCACGGCGGGCCGGGGCCGGGGCTGGATGTGGCCGTAGGACTCCTGGGGAATCTGGCACTCCTCGCACACCCGGCCGGCGGGGGCGGGGGCCTGCTTGCCGTCGTTGACCTTGCCGATGTTGAGCACCTGCTCGTTGCGGCTGCCGTCCCGGTAGATGGTGGTGCCCTTGCACCCCAGCGTGAAGGCCATCCGGTAGACCTCGGCCACCTCCTCACGGGTGGCGGAGTTGGGGAAATTCACCGTCTTGCTCACCGCGTTGTCGGTGTAGGCCTGGAAGGCGGCCTGCATCTTCACGTGCCAGATGGGGGAGACGTCGTGAGCGCAGACGAACACCCGCTTGATGTCCTCGGGGATGCCGTCCACGTGGGCCAGGGAGCCCTGTTCCACGATTTTGCGCATCAGCTCCTCGGAGTAGATGCCCGCCTCCACCAGCCTGTCCTTCAGGATCTGGTTGGTCTCAATGAGGTGGGTGTTGTCCATCACGTTGCGGATATAGGCGTAGGCGAACACCGGCTCCACCCCGGAGGACACCCCGGCGATGATGGACAGGGTGCCGGTGGGGGCGATGGTGGTGACGGTGGCGTTGCGCAGGGGCTTGTCATCCTTGTAGATGCTCTCCCCGAAGAGGGGGAAGGGCCCCCGGCTCTCGGCCAGCTCCTGGCTGGCCTGGTGGCCGATGGTGTTAATGGTGTCCATGATCTCCCCGGCCAGGGCCACGCCCTCCTCGCTGTTGTAGGGCACCCCCATGTACAGCAGCATGTCGGCAAAGCCCATGACTCCCAGGCCGATTTTCCGGGTGGAGCGGGTCATCTGGTCGATCTCGGGCAGGGGGTACTGGTTGACCTCAATGACGTTGTCCAGGAAATGGACGGCGTTGCGGATGGTGCGCTCCAGCTTGACCCGGTCCAGCACCCAGCCGGCCACGGTGCGGGTCAGGTGGTTGACCAGGTTGATGGAGCCCAGGTTGCAGCTCTCATAGGGCAGCAGGGGCTGCTCTCCGCAGGGATTGGTGGACTCGATCTCCCCCTGGCTGGGCACCACGTTGTCCCGGTTCAGCCGGTCCAGGAAGATGATCCCGGGCTCTCCGGTCTGCCAGGCGGACTGCACAATGGTGTCAAAGACCTCCCTGGCGTTGAGCTGGCCGGTGACCTGGCCGGTGGCGGGATTCACCAGGTCGTAGGGCTGGTTCTTCCCCACCGCCTCCATAAAGGCCTCGGTAATGCCCACGGAGATGTTGAAGTTGGTAATCTCCGAGGTGTCGTTCTTGCAGGTGATAAAGGACATGATATCCGGGTGGTCCACCCGCAGGATGCCCATGTTGGCGCCCCGGCGGGTACCGCCCTGCTTCACCGCCTCGGTGGCGGCGTTGAACACCTTCATGAAGGAGATGGGGCCGCTGGCCACCCCGCCGGTGGAATTCACCGTGGAGCCGTTGGGCCGCAGGCGGGAGAAGGAAAATCCGGTGCCGCCGCCGCTCTTGTGGATCAGGGCGGCGTTCTTGATGGCGTCAAAAATATCCTCCATGGAGTCGGCCACCGGCAGCACGAAGCAGGCCGACAGCTGGCCCAGGGGCCGCCCCGCGTTCATCAGGGTGGGGGAATTGGGCAGAAAGTCCAGGTTGGTCATCATCTCGTAAAAGGTCTTGGCGGTGGCCACCACGTCGGCCTTGGGGTCAAAGTGCCGGTCCCCCTCGGCAATGGCGTTGGCTACCCGGCGGAACAGGCCGTCCACCGTCTCGGTGGGGTTCCCCTGCTCGTCCCGGGCCAGGTAGCGCCGCTCCAGCACCGCCTTGGCGTTTTCTGATATGGGCATATATCGTCTCTCCTCCCGGTGAATTCAAAATAGCACAAGATATTGTATCACAGAAAAAGAGCTTGTCAATATTTCGTTCCTTGCCCGGTTTCCCCTTTCCTGCTATAATAGAGAAAAATATTCCCCTTTTGGAGGCTCGCCTATGCAAGACTGGCGCGTGAAATCCCTGGACCGGCCGGCTCCCTCCGAGCTGCGGGTCCATTGCCAATATTTTTCTCAGCTGGGCTGGGCTCTGTTTGCCCAGATGCTGTCCATGCTGACGGTACAGGTGGTGGTCTCCGCGCTGGTGGGCCTGCTGGCCCCCGCGCTGCTGTCCGACCCCATTTTTCTGTGGACCCTGTCGGTGGTCTCGGCCTATGGGGTGGGCTTTCCCGCCTTCTGCCTCATGATCCGCCGGGTGGACGCCCGGCCCTCGGAGCCGGGGCGGCCGCTGGGCCCCGCCCGGTTTTTCCAGGTCTATCTCATCGTCCTGGCCCTGATGTACCTGACCAACATGGCCACCCTGGCCTTTACCGCCCTCATCGGCCTGCTGCGGGGGGAAACAGTGGTCAACCCGGTGGAGCAGATGGAGAGCTACCCGGTGGCCCTCACCACCCTGCTGGGGTGCGTCATCGCCCCCATTACGGAGGAGCTCATGTTCCGCAGGCTGCTGCTGAACCGGCTGCGGCCCTATGGGGAGAAGTTTGCCGTGGTGGCCTCCGCTCTGTGCTTCGGCCTGTTCCACGGCAACCTGAACCAGGTGTTTTACGCCTTCGCCATCGGGCTGGTGTTCGCCTATGTGGCCCTGCGGACGGGGCGGCTGTGGCAGGTGATGCTGCTGCACGCCATGGTCAACAGCATTTCGGTGCTGATCCTCCCCCTGCTGGAGCCCCTGGGGACGGCAGGGGAAAACCTGCTGAGCCTTCTGGTATTTATGGCCATTGTGGTGGGCATCGTATTCCTGGTGGCGCTGCGGCGGGAGGTCCGCTTCGCCCCCTCCCCCTCTCCCCTGTCCGCCGGATGGACCTGGCGGGTGTTTTTTGAGAATCCGGGAATGGCGTGCTTCTGCGTGCTGTTTGTGGCCCTGTGCGTGATCTATCTGCTGCCCCAGGGGTAAGTGCCGGTTGCTTTTCCCGCCGGTTTCCTGTACAATAACTTCTGCCAAATCACTGCGGAAAGGGGATTATCCTCTATGCTGAAGGTACTCTATCTGCTCAACTTTGCCGGCAAGGCCGGCACCGAGCGGTATGTGGAAACCCTGGTGCGCTACCTCTCTCAGGACGGCCTGGTGCAGCCCTTTTTCGCCTACAACGTAGGCGGGCTGCTGGTGGAGCGGCTGGAGGAGATGGGGGTACCCTGCCGGCGGGTGGAAATGCGCCGCCGCTTCGACAAGAAGGCCGCCAAAGAGCTGGCCGCCCTGTGCGCGGAGTGGGACATCCAGCTGGTCCACTGTCACTACCTGCGGGAGCATTACACCGCCCTGCTGGCAAAAAAATACTACCCCTCCCTCCGGGTGGTGTACACCAACCACTTCGTGATGGCCAACGATTTTGTCACCCGGTTTACCAACCGGCTGATGGACAAGCGGCAGGATCAGATGATCGCCGTGTGCAACCGGGGCCGGGAGCAGCTCATCGCCAACGGCTGGAGCGGCGAGCGCATCCAGGTCATCTTCAACGCCGTGGACCCGGAGGTCTGGGCGGGGGACCGGTCGGAATCCACCCTGCGCAGCGAGCTGGCTCTGCCGGAGGACCGGTTTGTGATGCTGTGCGCCTCCCGGTTTGCCGAGGACAAGGGGCACAAGTATCTGATCGACTCGGTGAAAAAGCTCACCGGGCTGACCGACAGGCCCTTCACCCTGGTGCTGGCGGGGGACGGCCCCCTGCTGGAGCCCAGCAAGGCCCAGGTGCAGGAGCTGGGTCTGGAGGAGCAGGTTAAATTCATCGGCTTCCGCAAGGACATCAAGAACCTGTACAAGGGCTCCGACCTGTACGTCAACTCCTCCCGGCACGAGGCCCTGTCCTTCCTCATCATCGAGGCCATGGCCGCCGGGCTGCCGGTGATCGCCACCGACATGGGGGGCAACTCGGACATCGTCAATGACGAAGCGGGCTGCGGACTGCTGGTGGAGTACGACAATCCGGACTCCATGGCGGGGGCCATGAAGCGCTTTCTGGAGGACCCGGACTTTCTGGCCCGGTGCCGGGAAAACGCCCTGCGCACCATCCAGGAAAAGTTTGAGATCCACAAAATGGCCCGGGCCACCTTTGAGGTCTACCGCAAGGCCCTGGAAAACTGATTGCAAAAAGGAATTTATACTATGGCAATTACCGAAAGTAGTTACGTTCTGCGGTTCTTCCTGTCCATCTGGCTGGGCCTGAAGGGGGCCGCGGCCAACAGCGGGGTCAACCGCCTCTGCCGGGGACTGGAGCGGGGCGTTTCCCGACTGCTGTCCGGCAGCGTGCTGTGGAACTTCGCCTGGCGGGAGGGGGTCGTGTCCCGTGCCTGGGGGAGCAGCCTGTCCTGCCGGCTGTTTACCGCCATTGTCAACATCCCCTGCGCCATCGTCAAGGTTATCTGGAAGGCGGGGAAACCGGTGTGGGAGGACAGCCTGTTCTGCCGCCTGCTCACCGCCCTGGGAGGCGCCACCTTCTTCTTCCTGGGCCTGTTCATGACCGTGATGCTGATGGCCCCCCACAGCTCCTGGAACAACACCTACGCCCTGATGGGGGCGGTGGCTCTGACGGCGCTGTTCATCGCGGGCAGCGCCTCCCGGCGGCACTACCGTCTGGAGCTGGACACCCTGGGGCCCTATATGAGCATCTATATGGCCTTCATCTGCCTGGCTCTGCTGGGCTCCCTGTCCACCCGCATGTCCATGCGCTTTTTCGCCTTCCACCTGACCAGCTTCCTGCTGGTGCTGGTGGTGGTAAGTGCCGTGCACAAGTACGAGCAGCTCCAGCTGATGGTATCCTTGGCGGTGCTGGGCCTCTCTGTGGCCGCCCTGTATGGCTGTTATCAGGGCTATATCGGGGTGGAGGTGGTACCCTCCCAGCAGGACATGGTGGTCAATGCCGGTATGCCCGGCCGGGTATACTCCTTCTTTGACAACCCCAACAACTTCGCCGAGCAGCTGGAGATGCTGCTGCCTCTGGACCTGGCCCTCTTCCTCAACTGCCGCTGGCGGGGGAAGGTGCTCTCCCTGCTCTCCCTGGTCCTGGGCGTGGTGGCCATCGGCTACACCTACGGCCGGGCCAGCTGGATCGGCCTGGCGCTGGCGGTGGTGGTCTTTGTGGCTCTGCTGGACTGGCGCTGGATCCCGGTGCTGCTGCTGCTGGGTCTGGCCGCCATCCCCTTCCTGCCGGAGACCATCTATAACCGGATCCTCACCATCGGCAATACCCAGGACTCCTCCACCCAGTACCGCTTCACCATCTACGACACCACCGCCAACCTGATGCGGGACTACTGGCACCGGGGGGTTGGCCTGGGCAGCGACATCATGAAAAAGGTGTTCCAGACCTATCCCACCAACTTTGACGGCTCCTACCCCATCCACACCCACAACAACTATTTGCAGATGTGGGGGGAGACGGGCATCTGGGGGATCCTGTCCTTCCTGGGCCTGCTGCTGTGGCAGCTGAAAAAGGGCGTCAAGGCCCTCCGGGCCGCCGATCCCAAGCTGCGCCGGATGCTGGCCGCCGCCATCGGCGCCTTCTGCGGCATCATGGTCATCGGCCTGGCGGAGTACACCTGGTTCTACCCCCGGAACATGTTCACCTATTGGTTCCTGTTCGGCGTGATCGCCGCCTGCGTCAAGCTGGCCAAGGCGGAGCAGCCCGCCCAGGCGTAACGCACAGCAAAAGGCTGCGGACACTTCTGTGTCCGCAGCCTTTATTGTTTTTCAATAAAAATCAATTGACTTTCAATCTCCCCGGTGATAGGATAGCGGTAAAGGAGGTACCGCTATGAAAAAATGGGTATTCTGGTCGGCCATGTGCGCCGTTTCCCTGGTCAACGGGGGCTTTTTCGTTGGCGGCTCCGCCGGCGTGATGGGCCGGGGGATAGCAGGAACCGACAACCAGGCCTCCCTGCTGTTTATTCCCGTTCTCTGGCTCATGGCAATCTGGGTGCTTGCCGCGCTGAACCTGTGCACCCTCCTTGCGGGCATCCGGATGGAAAAGGGCCGCTCCATTCACCCTCTGGAGGTCTTTCACCTGTCCGGCCTCTCCCGGCGCGCAAAGGCGTCCAGAGCCGGGTTTTTCCTGGCCGCCGGGCTGCTCATGCTGTTTGGGTACGCCCTGTTCGCCCCCGACATACTCTGGGCCATCGGCTACGCCCTGTCGGGCGGCCTGCTGCTCCTGTTTTTAAACGCCTGGATCAGGGCCTTCGCACAGCGCGCCGCCTATCAATAACGGCAAACATAAACCCCCGCCGGAGCGGCGGGGGTTTTGTCATGCCTGGGGGCTCTCCTGCAGGTCGGCCTCGGTGAGGGCCATGAGGGCCTCCTTGTCCGGCTGCTCCAGGGCGGCCACCCGGTCGGCCTGCCGGGCCACCGCCCGCTCGAACAGGTTGCGCACGTCCCGGGCGTTGCCAAAGTTCTCGTCCCGGTTCTCGTACAGGCCGTGGAGGAGCCTGGCGGCGCAGGCCTGTCCGCTCTCGTCCAGGGTGTAGCCGTTCTTCTCGCACATGGAGCGGAAAATCTCCATCAGCTGGTCCCCGGTATAGTCCTCAAAGTAGAAATACTTGTTGAAGCGGCTCTCCAGGCCGGGGTTGGCGTGGATAAACCGGTCCATCAGCTCGGTGTATCCCGCCACGATCACCACCAGGTCCGCCCGGTGGTCCTCCATGCCCTTAAGCAGGGTCTCGATGGCCTCCCGGCCGAAGTCGTTGGGGTTGTCCTGGTTGGCCAGGGCATAGGCCTCGTCGATGAACAGCACGCCTCCCAGGGCCTTCTGGACCGCCTCGCCGGTCTTGATGGCAGTCTGGCCCACAAACCCGGCCACCAGGCCGGAGCGGTCCACCTCCACCAGCTGCCCCTTGGACAGCACCCCCATGGCCTTGTAGATCTGGGCCAGCAGCCGGGCCACGGTGGTCTTGCCGGTGCCCGGATTGCCCATAAAGACCAGGTGGAGGCTCATGGGGGGCACGGGCAGTCCGTGTTCCTGCCGGAGCTTGCGCACCTTCACCAGGTTGATGAGGCTCTTGACGTCGGCCTTGACCTTCTCCAGGCCGCACAGGCCGTCCAGCTGCTCCAGCAGCTCCTCCAGGGTGGGAGCCGGCTCCTCCTCCGCCTGGGGGGCCTCCTGGGGCTTCTCCGCCGTCTCCGGCTGGGCGGGCTGGGGCCGCTGGGTGACGAAATCCCCCACGTCCAGCGGGGACCGCTCCCCCTTCAGCCCGTCCTTGTCGCACAGGGCGGAGAGGGCGTCGGCGCAGGAATTGACGAACCCTGCCTCCGCCTCCCCCACCTGGTCGTCCACCGCCGCGAAGAGCAGCAGCATCAGGGTGGTCAGGTCGATGAACCGCCGGGCCAGGCCGGTGCCAGATATTTTGTCGCAGGCCCGCATCCGGGCAAAGAACTCCGGCGGCTTGAAGCCGGGGTACTCCAGCACCGCCGACGACAGCTCCCAGAACAGGATCGTGGGGGCCGGGTTGCCCTTGGCGTAAATGGCGTTGTAGTATTCCACATGCCGGGGGGTCACGGCCGCACCGTCCCGCTGCCACACCCCCAGGGCGCAGGCCCGGAAGAACACGTCGGCCTGCTGGGTAAACTTCACCCGCAGGGCGGGGTCGGCAATCTGCCGCCGGAAGGCGGACACCCCCTCGCTGTATTGTCTGTGTACCTCCGCGGCGCTGATGGAGCTTTTCATGCCGCCACACCTCCGTTTTTACTCTGCTGTGCCGTATTATATCCCATTGCCGCCGGTAACGCAAGGCGGGCTGAAGTTGACATAAATATTAAAAAACCTTTACATTTTGTTCCCCGCCGTTGACGGATGGCAGGCAGTCGTTGTAAAATGGTCTCAGAATGTCGATCGGAGGGATTTCCCATGGCATCCAGAAGAAACAAGGGCGACCAGCCCAAAATGATCCACTGTCCATACTGCGGGGAGGACTACTCCTCTACATATAAGCATTGCCCCTTTTGCGATGAGATAGAACAGAACTACGATGAGGACGGCGACTATGAGGAGGAGGCCGCTCCTGCCCGGGGCGGCAAGCGGTTAGTCACCAATACCCGTGGCGGCGGCTATGGCGGCAGCCCGTCTCCGCTGCGGATTGTAGGCATTGTCATCTCCCTGGGCCTGATTGTGGCGGCGGTGATCATCGTCCTCACCATCATCATGCCCCTGGTGAGCAAGGGCCATACCGAGCCCGGCTCCTCCGTCCCGCCGGAGAGCTCCGCCCCGGTGGTGGAGTCCGAGACCCCCGGCCCGGAGGATTCCGCCGCTCCGGTGGAGCCCTCGGTCCAGCCTTCGGCCCAGCCCAGCCCTGACAATACCCTGCCAGCGGGTCAGACCGCCACCGGCTTTACCCTGGACAAGACGGAGTTCTCCTTCTCCGACCGCTACCCCGACCCCATCACCATCCGCGTGACCTTTGTGCCCGCCGGCTCCACCGGCACCATCACCTGGACCAGCAGCGACCCGTCCATCGTCTCGGTGGATGAAAACGGCAAGGTGAGCCACGGCTCCAAGCGGGGCAGCGCCACCATCACCGCCTCCATGCCCGGCGCCGCCGACCAGACCGTGCTGGTCTACAACCAGGTCACCAGCGGCACCTCCAGCAGCAGCTCGGGCAGTTCCGGCGGCTCCACCAGCTCGGGCAGCCTGTCTCTGAACAAGACCGACTTCACCTTCTCCGCCAAGGACAACCCCTCGGTACAGATGAAGGTGATAGGCACCTCCTCCACCCCCACCTGGAGTATCGGCGACACCTCGGTGGCCACCATCTCCGCCGACGGCGTGGTGAAGCCGGTGGGCTCCGGACACACCACCATCACCTGTACGGTGGACGGGCAGACCCTGACGTGTATCGTCCGCTGTTCCTTCTGAGAAGAAAAAAAAGAACCGGCCTCTGAGAGGCCGGTTCTTTTTCATACAAACTCATAGTCGGCGAATTTGTCCTCGCCCTGCTTGTTGTCCTTGGTCTCCCCCACAAAGGTGCCCATCACCTTGCAGTCGGGACACATGCCGAAGTTTTCATCAGAGGCAAATTCCAGCTCATAGCGGAATTTCTTTCCGCATTTCGGGCATTCATAGAAGAAATAATAGGTTCCCCAGGTCATGGCCGCAGCGCCGCCTTTCTCCTTTATTTGGCAGTCACCATCATAGCACGTTCCCCCGCCTCTGACAAGCACTTACCCGGCGGTATCCTCCTGGGCCTGCCTGGCCTGCCGGAGGGCGTCCCTGGCCTGGATGGTCTCGGCCAGGGTTCTGGCCGGCCGGGCGTTGATCCGCTCCTGCCAGCTCAGGGCCCAGGCCCGCAGCTCCTCCAGCCCCTCCTCGGTCAGGGGGAAGGAGACGGTCTCCTCCACCGTGCTGTCGGCCAGACTCCAGGGCCCCTCCCACACCTGGGCCTTCAGGCTGGTCCACACGTCCTCCTCCTTCACCGGGTCCACCCGGTAGCGCATCCGGCCGCCGCTGGCCGTCCAGAAATTCCCGTTCTCAAAGTGGGAGAGCACGGGCAAAAACAGTTCCTGCTCCATGTATTCCGTTCCTTCCTCGTTCAAAAAAGCGTGGTATCTATGATACCACGCTTTTGATCTCTTTTCAATTCTCCGCGTAGCGGGACAAAAACTGCCGGGTGCGCTCCTCCCGGGGATTCTCAATGACCTGCCGGGCCTCGCCCTGCTCCACGATAACCCCCTCGTCCATAAAGATCACCTGGTCGGCCACATCCCGGGCGAAGGCCATCTCGTGGGTGACGATGATCATGGTGGTCTTTTGCTCAGCCAGGGAGCGGATCACCTTCAGCACCTCCCCGGTGAGCTCCGGGTCCAGGGCGGAGGTGGGCTCGTCAAAGCACAGGATATCGGGCTTCAATGCCAGGGCCCGGGCGATGGCCACCCGCTGCTGCTGGCCGCCGGAGAGCTGGCAGGGGAAGTGATTGGCCCGGTCGCTGAGGCCCATTTTCCGCAGCAGCTCCCGCCCCTCGGCCTGGATCTCCTCCAAAATGGCCTTTTTGTTCTGCTTGAAGTCGGGCCGCTCCTGGCTCAAAAGCTCCTTGGCCAGGGTGACGTTTTTCAGGGCGGTGTACTGGGGAAACAGGTTGAAGGACTGGAACACCATACCGAAGTGGAGCCTCTTTTTGCGCACCTCGCTCTCCCGCTGGGTGGCGGGGTCGGCGGCGTCGAAGATCACCTTGCCAGCCACGGAAATTTTCCCCTGGTTGGGGGTCTCCAGAAAGTTGAGGCACCGCAGCAGGGTGGTCTTGCCGGAGCCGGAGGAGCCGATAATGGCCAGGGCCTGTCCCTGCTCCAGGGAGAAGCTGATATCCTCCAGCACCCGGGTGGCGCCGAAATGCTTTTCAATGTTCTGAACTTCCAAAATCGCCATCTCAGCACCTTCTTTCAGCGGAAGTAGTCCAGCTTTTTCTCCACCCAGCCGAAGAGCAGGGTGAGGGCCCCGTTGAACACCAGATAGTACACGCCGGTGAAGAACAGGGGCCACAGCAGGCCGGAGTAGCCGTGGGAGCCCTTCAGGAAGGAGTAGCCCGCCCAGATGATCTCCTGCATGGAGATGATGCGGGCGATGGAGGTGTCCTTCACCAGGGTGATGATCTCGTTGGACATGGGGGGCACAATGCGCTTGACCATCTGCAGCAGGGTGACATGGAAGAAGATCTGGCTGCGGGTCATGCCCAGCACCTGCCCCGCCTCCTGCTGGCCCACCGGCACGCCCTGGATGCCGCCCCGGTAGATCTCGGAGAAGTAGCAGGCGTAGTTGATGATGAAGGCCACGGCGGAGGCCAGGAACCGGCCCGCCTCGCCGCTGGGCCAGGGGCTGCCGCCGGGGAGCACGTAGCCGGGTATGTAGAAGATGATGATGAGCTGGAGCATCAGCGGGGTGCCCCGGATGATCCACACCACCGTTTTGGTCAGCCAGCGCAGGGGCGGAAAGGAGCTCATGGAGCCAAAGGAGACCACCAGCCCCAGGGGGACGGCGCCGATCAGCGTGACCGCGAACAGCTTCAATGTCTGGAGAAAGCCCTCGTTCAGGGCCCCGATGACCGTGAGAAACATAGGCGGAACCTACCTTCAGTCAGAGTGTTTCAAGTGGGTAAAACCGGCCAAAAGCAGAGAACGTCTCCGCTCTCTGCTTTTGGGACTTGTGAGAAATCCGTCTTACTCCTGGGGGATGAGGGCGGCCTGGATGCCGTAGGTCTCGGCCAGGGCGGTCATGGTACCGTCGGCGTAGCTGTCCACAAAGAACTGGTTCAGCTTCTCCACCAGGTCGGAGCCCTTCCGGAAGCCCACGCCGTACTCCTCGCTGTTGAGCTGGATGGTGTAGATCAGGTCGGCGTAGCTGGTGCCCTCGCCCACCATGGCCCCCGCCATCAGGGAGTCGATGATGGCGGCGTCGGCGGTACCGGAGCTGACCTCCAGCACGGCGGTGGCCTGATCCAGCACCTCGGTGTAGCTGAAGCCGTTGGCCTCCGCCTGGGCCTGACCGGCGGAGCCGGACTCCACGGCGAAGTTCAGGCCGCTCATGCTGGCGGCGTCGGGGTAGTCCTCAGCCAGATCGGCGGGGAGCACCACCACCTGGGCGTTGTTGCAGTAGGCGTTGGAGCAGGACATGGCGGAGGTGACCTCGTCGGTGAGGGTCATGCCGTTCCACACCACGTCGATGGTCTTGCCGTCCAGCTCCATTACCTTGTTGTCCCAGTCGATAACCTGGAACTGGACCTCCACCCCCAGGCTCTCGGCAAAGGCCTTGGCCATGTCGGCGTCAAAGCCGATCCAGTTGCCGTCGGCATCCCGGTAGTCCATGGGATCAAACTCAGTGATGCCCACCACCAGGGTGCCCTTGTCCTGGACATAGGCCAGGTCGCTCTCGGCGGCGGGGGTGTTGGACTCTGCAGCGGGGGCGGGGCTCTCGTTGTTGCCTCCGGCAGGGGTCTCGGCGTTGCCGCCGGTGGTGCCGTTGCCGCAGGCGGCCAGGGTAAACGTCAGGCCCAGCGCAAGGGCCAGAGCAGTCAACTTCCGTTTCATGTACATTCCTCCAAACCAGTGATGTCTTGGTTGCTTTCGTATGTTACCACACTAAAGCATCATTGTAAAGGGGAATTTAAAATTTTCTCCGCCCCTGCTCTGGTTTTGCACGGCGTGGCAGAAAAATTTACCCCCGTCAAAATCTGTATAGAACCGGGGCGGATTCCATATCCTGTGAAGCAGAATTCAGGAGCATTGGAGGCTTGAAACAATGAAAAAACTGGCCGCGGCCCTGCTGGCCGCCCTGCTGCTGGCCGTCCCCGCCCGGGCCGCCTCCGCCGCCCCCACGGTGGACGCCGGGGCGGCGGTGCTGATGGAGAAGGAGACGGGTACGGTGCTGTGCGAGCAGAACGCCCACGACAAGCTGGAACCCGCCAGCGTCACCAAGGTCATGACCCTGCTGCTGGTGATGGAGGCCATTGACAGCGGCAGCCTGTCTACCGACGACGTGGTGACGGTGTCCGCCTACGCCGCCTCCATGGGCGGCTCCCAGGTCTATTTAAAGGAAGGGGAGCAGATGAGTGTCCACGACCTGCTGAAGGCGGTGACGGTGGCCTCGGGCAACGACGCCTCGGTGGCTCTGGCCGAGCACCTGGCGGGCAGCGAGGAGGCCTTTGTGGAGCGGATGAACCAGCGGGCGGCGGAGCTGGGCATGGCGGACACCTGCTTTGTCAACTGCACCGGCCTGCCGGCGGCGGGCCACCTCACCTCCGCCTATGACATCGCCCTGATGAGCCGGGAGCTGATCCTCAACCACCCCGCCATCCGGGAGTATACCACCATCTGGATGGACACCCTCCGCAACGGCCAGTTCCAGCTGGCCAACACCAACAAGCTCATCCGGTTTTACGAAGGGGCCACCGGCCTGAAAACCGGCTCCACCGACTCCGCCGGGTACTGCCTGTCCGCCACGGCGGAGCGGGACGGGATGGAGCTCATCGCGGTGATCCTGAAATCCCCCACCAAGGACACCCGCACCGCGGCGGCCACCTCCCTGCTGAACTACGGCTTTTCCAACTACACCCTGATGGACGTCTACCCCTCCCAGGCTCTGCCGCCGGTGGACGTGCTGCTGGGGGAGTCCGACACGGTGCAGCCCATTTTGTCCACATCCAGCCGGATCCTGGTGGAAAAGTCCATGGTCAATCAGGTCACCACCCAGGTGAGCCTGTGTGAAAATGTGGAGGCCCCGGTGGAGGCCGGGCAGAAGCTGGGCGAGATGGCGGTCTACCAGGGGGAGGAGCTGGTGCAGACCATCCCCATCGTGGCCGACCAGGCCGTGGAGCGGCTCAACTTCCCCGGCATCTTTGCCCGCCTGCTCCGCACCCTCTTTATGGCTCAGTCCTGAGCCTGTCCCGCAGCCGGAGACGGAACCCCCGTCTCCGGCTGCTGCCGTTCCAGCCGCGTACGGCTTTTCCTGATTCATGAAATTTTACGGGTTCTTTCCCACACGCATCTTGACTATCCCGGTATATCGTTGTATAATTTCTACAAATAAGTTCCGATTTATTTGGACCTTATTTATGACCAATGACAAGATTCTTTGGTTTACAGTCCCTTTGTTTGGGGATTTTTACCAACAAGGAGTGGATACCTATGACTTTATCTGCCGCCGATCCCGCCTTGACCGCCTTTTCCAAGGGTCAGAGCGTGCGGGCCCAGGAATTTCTGGGCTCCCACCCCGCCGTTGTGGACGGTCAGGCCGGCTGGACCTTCCGGGTGTGGGCTCCTCACGCCCAGTTCGTGGCGGTGATGGGGGACTTTAACGGCTGGAACGACTCCGACCACCCCATGCGCCCGCTGGAGGGCGGTGTCTGGGAGGCATTTTTGCCCGGCCTGCAGCAATATGATAATTATAAGTACGCCGTCCACACCAGGGACGGCCGGGTGCTGGCCAAGTCCGACCCCTACGCCTTCCACGCCGAGACCCGCCCCGGCACCGCCTCCAAGCTGTACGACCTCTCCGGCTACCAATGGGGGGATCAGGGCTGGATGGACTACCGGAAGGGCAACCCCATTTATCAAAAACCGCTGAATATTTATGAAGTACATTTGGGTTCCTGGCGGCGCACCGCCGACGACCAGATGCTCTCCTACCGGGATATCGGCAAATATCTGGTACCCTACGTGAAAGAGATGGGCTTCACCCATGTGGAGCTGCTCCCCGTCACCGAGCATCCCCTGGACGACTCCTGGGGCTATCAGTGTACCGGCTATTTCGCCGCTACCAGCCGGTTCGGCACCCCCCACGACTTTATGTGGCTGGTGGACCAGCTCCATCAGGCGGGCATCGGCGTGATCCTGGACTGGGTACCCGCCCACTTCCCCAAGGATGCCTTCGGCCTGTACGAATTTGACGGAGAGCCCTGCTATGAGTATGCCGACCCCCGGAAGGGGGAGCACGCTGACTGGGGCACCCGGGTATTCGACTACGCCCGCAATGAGGTGCGCTCCTTCCTGTTCTCCTCCGCGCTGTTCTGGCTGGAGCAGTACCACGTGGACGGCCTGCGGGTGGACGCGGTGGCCTCCATGCTCTATCTGGACTACGGCCGGCAGGGGGGCCAGTGGACCCCCAACGTGTTCGGCGGCCATGAGAATCTGGAGGCGGTTGACTTCCTCCAGCAGCTCAACGGCCACATCTTTATGGCCCACCCCGACGTGATGATGATCGCCGAGGAGTCCACCGCCTGGCCCCGGGTGTCCCATCCGGTGGGAGAGGGCGGTCTGGAGGGCGGCCTGGGCTTCAACCTGAAGTGGAACATGGGCTGGATGAACGACATCCTCCACTATATCAAGCTGGACCCCTATTTCCGGCAGTTCAACCATAAGGACATCACCTTCTCGCTGATGTACGCCTTCTCGGAAAACTTCGTGCTCCCCCTGTCCCACGACGAGGTGGTGCATATGAAGGGCTCCCTCATCAACAAGATGCCGGGGACCAACGAGGAGAAATTCGCCGGCGTGCGGGTGTTCTACACCTATATGCTGGCCCATCCCGGCAAGAAGCTGCTGATGATGGGTACGGAGTTCGGCCAGTGGAACGAGTGGCACTTTGAGCACTCGCTGGACTGGCATCTGCTGGACCCGGAGGCGGAGTGGGCCAAACCCCACCGCCAGCTGCAGCAGTTCTTCAAGCAGGCCAACGCCCTCTATCTGGCCCACCCCGAGCTGTGGGAGCTGGACTTCTCCTGGGAGGGGTTCGAGTGGATCGAGGCCAACGACAACCAGGCCAACACCGTGGCCTTCCTGCGGAAGGACGCCAAGGGCGACGCGCTGGTGATCGTGTGCAACTTCTCCCCGGTGGACCGCACCGGCTACACCGTAGGGGTGCCGGTGCCCGGCGCCTATACCTGTATCTTCTCCACCGACGACCCCGCCTTTGGCGGCAAGGGCCTGGGCGACACCCAACCGGTGAAGAGCCAGTACAACGAGAGCCAGGGCAAGGAGCAGTCCATTACCCTGAAGCTGCCCGCCATGAGCGCCGCCATCTACCGCTGTACCCGCAAGTTCCCCGCCCGCCGCAAAAAGGCCGAGGGGACCAAGACCACCAAAAAGGCGGCCAAGCCCGCGGCAAAGGCCAAGGCCTCCGCGCCCGCAGTGAAGGAGAAGGCTCCCGCCCCCGCCGTCAAGAAGAAAGCCTCCACGCCTGCGGTCAAGGAAAAGGCTCCTGCCCCTGCGGTGAAGGAGAAAGCCTCCGCACCCGCAGTCAAGGAGAAAACTGCCGCACCGCAGAAAAAAGCAGAAAAAAAAGAGCGCAACAGAGAAAAAAGGGAAATAAGCTCCACCTGAGAGCCGGAAGGAGAGGAAACGACCGCAGGCGGTTGGCATGTGCGGCGCTTTCCGGCCATTCTTGCAGCCACCCAGAATCATCCATCGTCTGGTATGGTTCCTTCATGTTATAGTAAGATCCAGTTCAATGACTGAGGTGATAGAATGAAAAAGGAATGTGTCGCCATGTTGCTGGCAGGAGGACAGGGCAGCCGTCTGCACGCCCTCACCAGCCATGTGGCCAAGCCCGCGGTCCCCTTCGGGGGAAAATACCGCATCATTGATTTTCCCCTGTCCAACTGTATCAACTCCGGCATCGACACGGTGGGCGTGCTGACCCAGTACCGCCCCATGGAACTCAACGCCTACATTGGCAACGGCGAGCCCTGGGATCTGGACCGCTCCTACGGCGGCGTTCATATTCTGCCCCCTTATATGCGGGAGGGCGAGAAGGGCACCTGGTACAAGGGAACCGCCAACGCCATTTATCAGAATATCAACTTCCTGGAGACCTACGATCCGGAGTATGTGCTGATCCTGTCCGGCGACCACGTGTACAAGATGGACTATGCCCAGATGCTCCGCCGCCACAAGGAGGTGGGCGCGGCCTGCACCATCGCGGTGCTGGAGGTTCCCATGGAGGAGGCCTCCCGCTTCGGCATCATGAACGTGGATGAAAACGACGATATCTACGAGTTTGAGGAGAAGCCCAAAAAGCCCAAGAGCAACCTGGCCTCCATGGGCATCTACATCTTCACCTGGAAGAAGCTGCGGGAGTACCTGATCGCCGATGAAGAGGACGAAAAGAGCGCCAACGACTTCGGCAAGAACATCATTCCCGCCATGCTGAACGCCGGCGAGAAGATGACCGCCTACCGCTTCCAGGGCTATTGGAAGGACGTGGGCACCATCGACTCCCTGTGGGACGCCAACATGGATATGCTCTCTCCCGACAACGGCATCGACCTGTACGATTCCGAGTGGCCCATCTTCGCCCGCACTCCCACCAAGCCCCCCCACTTCATGGGCAAAAACGCCAAGGTGGACCACTCCATGGTCACCGGCGGCTGCGAGGTGTACGGCACGGTGGAGAACTCGGTGCTCTTCCACTCGGTCATTGTGGAGGAGGGCGCGGTGGTGCGCTACTCCATCCTGATGCCGGGCACCGTGGTCAAGTCGGGCGCGGTGGTGGAGTACGCCATCGTGGCCGAGCAGAGCGTCATCGGGGAACGGGCCCGGGTAGGGGCCTCCCCCGACGGCGGCGAGGACTGGGGGGTAGCCGTGGTGGCCCAGCACCTCACCATCGGCGCCGACGCAGTGGTCTCCCCCAAGGCCATGATCACTCGTAACGTGAAAGGAGGTGGGGTGAAATGATGAACAAGCTGCACGGCATCATCTTCTCCTACCTTTCCAACCCCGACCTGCGGGAGCTGACCCACAACCGGAACACCTGCTCCATCCCCTACGGCGGCCGGTACCGGGTCATTGACTTCATGCTCTCCAGTATGGTCAACGCGGGCATCTGCGACGTGGGCATGATCGTCCACGCCAACTATCAGTCCCTGCTGGACCACGTGGGCTCCGGCAAGGACTGGGACCTCTCCCGCAAGCACGGCGGCCTGCGCATCCTGCCCCCCTTCGGCTACTCCGGCAAGCGGGAGGGCGTCTACCGGGGCCGCATGGACGCCCTGGCCGGGGTGCGCTCCTATCTGCAGAACATCCGGCAGGACTATGTGGTGCTGGCCGGCGGCGACGTGGCGGTGAACCTGCCCCTGGCGGACATCTTTGAGACCCATATCCGCAACGACGCCGATATCACCGCCGTGTGTACCACCCGGCCTATGGGCGACCCCAAGGAGTCGGACTACTTCTCCATCGGCAGCGGCGGGCGGATCACCGACGTGTCGGTTCACCCCTCCATCGCCCAGGGCTGCGAGTCTCTGGAGGTCTACATCCTCTCCAAGGCTCTGCTGCTCTCCCTGGTGGACCACTGCGCCGCCCACAACATCCCCTCCTTCAGCATGGGGGTGCTCCAGGCCATGTCCGGCCAGCTGAAGATCTGCCCCTATGTGTACGACGGCTATGCCGCCCGGCTGCAGTCGGTGGCGGGCTATTTCGCCCGCAGCATGGAGCTGCTGGACCCGGATATCCGCAGCCAGCTCTTCGTGCCCGACCGGCCCATCCGCACCAAGGACCGCTCCGACCCGTCCACCTACTACGGTCCCGACTCCAGGTCGGTGAACTCTCTGGTGGCCGACGGCTGTATCATTGAGGGCGAGGTGGAGAACTCCATTCTGTTCCGGGGCGTCCGGGTGGAAAAGGGCGCCCGGGTGTCGGGCTGCGTGCTGATGCAGGGCACCACCATCCAGGCCGGCGCGGTGCTCAAGTACGCCATCACCGACAAGAACGTCCGGGTCAATCCCGGCCGGATGCTGATGGGTCACAGCACCTATCCTCTGGCCATCGCCAAAAACGAAATCGTGTAAATCCCGTGGCGGGCCGGCCTGCGCGCCGGCCCGTCCGTCCTGTGCCAACAGATTGATTTGGATTGGAGAAGGTTTATGAATATTTTGTTTGCCACCTCAGAATGCGCCCCCTTCATCAAGACCGGAGGCCTGGCGGACGTGTCGGGCGCTCTGCCCAAGGCCCTGGCAAAGCTGGGCCATGACGTCCGGGTGATCCTGCCTCTATACGAGGGAATTGACCCGCAGTGGCGCAGCCAGATGACCTTTCTGCAGTGCTTCCACATCACCGTGGCCTGGCGCACCCCCTACTGCGGCATTTTTGAGCTGAAGCGGGACGGCGTGACCTACTGGTTTGTGGACAACGAGTACTACTTCAAGCGCTCGGCCATTTACGGCCACTATGACGACGGGGAGCGGTTCGCCTACTTCTCCCGGGCGGTGGTGGAGGCGGTGGGCTACCTGGACTGGCAGCCCGACGTGCTCCACTGCAACGACTGGCAGACCGCCCTGGTGCCCATCTACCTGCTGGAGGAGCGCCACCGCATCCCCCAGCTGGCCGAGACCAAGAGCGTGTTCACCATCCACAACATCGAATATCAGGGCCGCTACGGCAGCCAGACGCTGAAGGACCTGTTCGGCCTGAACGCCGGCTACTTCAACGAGCATATGCTGGAGTACCACGGGGATGTGAACCTGATGAAGGGGGCCATCTACGCCGCCGACTATGTGACCACCGTGTCTCCTACTTACGCCGACGAGCTGCAGTACAGCTTCTACGCCCACGGGTTGGAGGGGGTCATCTCCGACAACCGCCACAAGCTCAAGGGGATCCTCAACGGCATCGACACCGAGCTCTACGATCCCTGGACGGACAAGGGCCTGACCAAGCTCTTCTCCTGGCGGCAGATGGCGGGCAAAAAGGCCTGCAAGGCCGCCCTGCAGCAGATGTGCGGCCTGCGGGAAAACCCCGATACCCCCATCATCGCCTGTGTCTCCCGGCTGGTGAAGCACAAGGGCTTTGATCTGGTCACCGCCGCCATCCACGACATCATGGGCATGGACGCCCAGATGATCGTGCTGGGCACCGGCGAATGGAACTATGAGGAGTCCTTCCGCCAGGCCCAGAACCAGTATCCCGGCCGGTTCGCCGCCCACTTGATGTACTCCCCCAACCTGTCCACCGCCATCTACGGCGGCGCGGATATCTTCCTCATGCCCTCCATTTCGGAGCCCTGCGGCCTGAGCCAGATGATCGCCATGCGCTACGGCACCATCCCCGTGGTGCGGGAGACCGGCGGCCTGCGGGATTCGGTGCTCCCCTACAACAAATATACCGGCGAGGGCACCGGCTTCTCCTTCGCCAACATCAACGCCCACGAGATGACCGGGGTGTTGGCCGAGGCGGTCAGCCTCTACCACGACGACAAGAAGGCGTGGAAGGGCCTGCAGAAGAACGCCATGACCACCGATTTCTCCTGGGACAAATCCGCCGGGGAGTATTGCCAGATTTACAGCTGGGTAACGGGCAAGTAAAGTTTGCCGTCCTTCCCTTGACAAAGATAACAGGGCTGTGATAAAATTCCGCTCCGCAGGGGGATTTTGCCCCCTGCGGGGCACTTATTCTGCCTTTCTTACAAGAATAGGAGATGTCTGCATTGCACAACTATACCAAGAAAGAGCTGATGACCCTCATTACCGGCAAGCTGCGCCGCAACTTCGGCCGGGATGTGGAGGAGGCCACCAGCCTGCATATGTTCAAAGCCTGCGCCATGGTGCTGCGGGATATCATGTCCGAGCGTCAGATGAAAACCGCCGACGAGGTGGCGGAAAAGCACCAGCGCCAGGTCCACTACCTGTCTCTGGAGTTTCTCATGGGCCGGTCCCTGATGAAGAACGCCTACAACCTGGGCGTGCTGGAGCAGCTGAAGGGCGCCATTGAGGCCCTGGGCTTCTCCGCCCCCGACCTGTTCGAGACCGAGCCGGACGCCGGCCTGGGCAACGGCGGCCTGGGCCGCCTGGCCGCCTGCTATCTGGACTCCATGACTACCCTGGAGATCCCCGCCACCGGCTACTCCATCTGCTACGAGCTGGGCATTTTCAAGCAGAAGATCGTGGACGGCCAGCAGGTGGAGCTGCCCGACAACTGGCTGGGCCTGGGGGACGCCTGGCTGATCCCCAAGATGGACGAGGTGGAGGAGGTCCACTTCGGCGGCAAGGTGGAGGACGAGTGGGATAACCAGGGCCGCCACCGGGTGAAGCACACTGGCTACGACACGGTTCTGGCGGTGCCCAAGGACATGGAGATCTCCGGCTACCACACCGAGCATGGCAACCTGCTGCGGCTGTGGGACGCCAAGAGCCCCACCCCGGTGGACATGAACCTGTTCTCCTCCGGCCAGTACCTGCGGGCGGTGGAGCAGCAGGCCATGGCGGAGTCCATCTCCAAGGTGCTCTACCCCGAGGATAACCACTACGAGGGCAAATCCCTGCGTCTTAAGCAGCAGTACTTCTTCGTCTCCGCCACCATCCAGTCCATCGTGCGCAAGCACCGGGCGGAGTACGGCACCCTGCGCAACTTCCACCTGAAGCACGTCATCCAGATCAACGACACCCACCCCACCCTGGCCATCCCCGAGCTGATGCGGATCCTGCTGGACGAGGAGGGCTACGGCTGGGAGGAGGCCTGGTATATCACCACCCACACCGTCGCCTACACCAACCACACCGTCATGGCCGAGGCCCTGGAGCGCTGGCCCCAGCAGCTCATCGAGTCCCTGCTGCCCCGGATCTGGCAGATCCTCATTGAGATCTCCAACCGGTACCAGGACGCGCTCACCGCCTACTTCCACGGCGACCTGTCCAAGGTGGCCCCCATGGCCATCATCTGGGGCGGCGAGGTGCGCATGGCCAACCTGTGCGTGTGCGCCTGCTTCAAGGTCAACGGCGTGTCCGCCCTCCACTCCGACATTCTCAAGCACGACGTATTCCACGACGCCTATACCCGCACCCCCGATAAGTTCACCAACGTGACCAACGGCATCGACCACCGCCGCTGGCTGGCGGAGAGCAACCCCAAGCTGGACGCCCTGATCCAGGAGTGCTGCGGCAAGGACAAATACCTGCTCCAGCCCGAGGCGCTGAAAAACCTGGAGAAATTCCAGGACGACGCCGGGGTGCTGTCCCGCCTGGGTCAGATCAAGGCGGAGAACAAGAAAGCCTTCGCCGCCTGGGTGCAGCGGGAGAGCGGCATCGTGCTCAACACTGACGCCATCTTCGACGTACAGGTGAAGCGGCTGCATGAGTACAAGCGGCAGCTGCTGAACGTACTGCACATCATCTACCTGTACCAGCACATGAAGAACGACCCCCACTTTGACTTCGCCCCCCGCACCTACCTGTTCGGCGCCAAGGCGGCCCCCGGCTACGCGGTGGCCAAGCGGATCATCCGGCTCATCAACTCGGTGTCCGACATGATCGCCAAGGACCCCGCCTGCAAGGACCGGCTCCAGGTGGTCTTTTTGGAGAACTACCGGGTGAGCCTAGCGGAGAAGCTGATGCCTGCCAGCGAGCTCAGCGAGCAGATCTCCACCGCCGGCAAGGAGGCCAGCGGCACCGGCAACATGAAGTTCATGATGAACGGCGCGGTGACCATCGGCACTCTGGACGGCGCCAACGTGGAGATGCACCAGGTTCTGGGGGATGAGAACATCTTCCTGTTTGGCCTGAAGGCCCATGAGGTGGCCGAGCTGAAGCAGAAGGGCTACAAGTCCTATGAGTACTATGTCCACAATCCCGACCTGCGCTCCGTGGTAGACCAGCTCAACGTGGGCTTCGGCGACGGGGTGGCCTATGACGACATCGCCCGCCGGCTGCTCTTCGGCGACGGCGGCGCCGCCGACGAGTATCTGCTGCTGGCCGACTTCGAGAGCTATCGGGACGCCCATGTCCGGGCGGGCCTGGCCTATCAGGACCCCAAGGCCTGGAACAAGATGTCCCTGCTGAACATCGCCCGGTCCGGCATCTTTGCCGCCGACCGCTCCATCCGGGACTATGCCAAGGATATCTGGAACGTCCCCGTGCGGGAGATCAAGTAAACAGAACCCAAAAAGCGGGCGGCCTGAAAGCCGCCCGCTTTTTTTATCCCTGCCTGCAATCATTTCCCCTCCTCCGGCGCTTTCTTTCCAGAAGGGAGTGAATGGTATGCCCAGTCTCAACGGAGTCCCCCTCTCCTGCGAGGAGATCCTGGACCGCTACGGCCCTCTGGTCTACCGCATGGCCATCCAGGGCACCGGCAGCGTGGCCGACGGGGAGGATGTGGCCCAGGAGGTGTTTGTCAGCCTCATCCAGAGCGACCCCGCCTTTACCGACGACACCCACCTGCGAGCCTGGCTGATCCGGGCCACCGCCAACCGCTGCAAGAGCTGGGGCCGGTCTTTCTGGCGAAAGCGCACCGTCCCCCTGGAGCTGAACCAGGCTGCCGCCCCGCCGCCCCCGGAAAACCTGGACGTGCTGGAGGCGGTGGCCGCCCTGCCCGCCAAATACCGCTGGCCGGTGTATCTGCACTACATCGAGGGCTACACCGCCGCCGAAATCGGCCAGCTGCTGGGCTGCCCCCGGAACACAGTGCTCTCCCGGCTGAGCCGGGCCAGAGAAAAGCTGAAGGCTGCGCTGAAGGAGGAATGGACATGAACAGCCACGAGCGCTATTGCAATACGCTGAGGGGCCTGACCCCCTCCCACGCCTGGCGGAACGCCACGCTGGAGGCCATGAAAGCCGCCCAGGGGAACAAGGTCCGCCTGCGCCGCCGGCCCCTGGCCTATACCGCGGCGGCGGCAGTCCTGGCCCTGGCGGTGTCGGGTGGGATCTGGTGGTCCGGCCGGATGGCGGCCGACCCCGACGGTCCCGGCACGGCCCACACCCCCCAGCCGGTAACCACCTCTGAGCCGGCGATCACCCCGGACCCGGAGATTACGCCCACCCCTGAGCCTCCGGATAGCCAGAATGAGAGCTTCTCCATTGTCACCGACCCCAGCCAGCTTATGGGGAACAACCCCGCCGCCGGACAGCTAGAGGAGCTGACCCGGCTGCCGGTGTATGAAAATCCCATTCCCACGGAAGAGGATCAACGGACGCTGCTGGACCAGTGGGCGGAGGTGCTGGGCCTCACTGTGGCCAAAACCGATTGGTATCCCGCCCAGGGGGAGGATACCATGGGCCGGGAGCCCACTCTGGAGGCAGAATGTACCGACGGCACCTGGCTTTCCCTCCACGGGCTGAACTTCCTCTCTGTATACAATTCCCCCGACCAAACCCGGCTGGAGGAAGCCGCCCTGGCCTATCTGGGGAAATCCGGGTTTGAGCCCACCCAGGAAAGCAGGGAAACCTTTGCGTATACCTCGGAGAAAGACGCCATCCAGGTCACCTGGCTGAAGGATCCCGACGCCTCCCTGGCAGAGCAGCTCTATTCTTACAGCTTCCAGCGCATCGAAAATACCTACGGCTCCCGTCTGACCATCTGCCTGCCCCCCACCACCGGCGGGGCGGACTATCCCCTCCGCCCGGCGGAGGACGCCGTGGCCTCCTTCCGGGCAAGGGACTACTGGGGCAGCGACTACACGGCCTATCCCGAGCAGGCGGAGATCCTGCAGGTCACCCTGGAATACGATGTAAGCCAGGGTCAGCCCTACCTTCAGCCGGTATACCGCATTCTGTTTACCCAGAAGTACTGGGATACAATCATCGCCAGCCGGATGGACGACGGGGTGGACACCTCCGCCTTCACAGGGGTGGGCGTGGCCTATGTCCCTGCCATAGAACCGGAATATCAGGAGGAAGTCCCCTACCGGCGGTACTTCAACGACGGTCTGGCCCACTTCGCTCCGGAGGATTTCTCCTGAGGCAGCACAGAAAAAGCGCCGCGGAACATTCACATGTTCCGCGGCGCCTCTGTTTTTCTCTGTCCGGCTCTTACTGGGCCCGGGCCACGATCACCCGGATGCAGCCGCCCTCGCTGGCCGGCTTGTCGTACCAGCCGGTGAGGACATAGCCTCCGTTGGAGACCCGGGATAGGTTGGAGAGCATATAGGTGCCGTTCACCAGCTCATACACCGCCACATGCTCGGACAGGGCGTACTGCTGGTTGTCGGTACCCAAAGCCACGCTGCCGGTAATGCCGCTGAGCTTGCGCTCGGTCAGGTTGTACAGCCGCTCAGCCTGGGTATCGCTGCTCATCTTCGCCTGGCAGGGGCCCACCTCCAGACCGTATGCCGTGCTGGGATTACTGAAGGTAAATTTCTGGCCGCCCACATCGTAGGTGTAGGAGGAGCTGAGGGTCACGTCCCCGTTGGGCAGAATGGTCTCCTGCTCGTCGGACACGGTGATGACGCCATACTGATGGATGTCCCCGGTGGCGTCGTTGAGGATCAGATGGCTAATCTCCCCCTGGGCGTTGAGTACATAATAGCGCACCATATTATCGGTCATATTCACGCCCGCCAGCCGCTGGGGGTAGATCTGGATGGGGGTACACTGCTCATAGGTGTCGATGATCTGCACGTCGTCGGCCAGCGGATACCGCCCCAGCATGGTGGCGTCGCTGTTTACCTTGCCGGTAAGCTGGATACCGGCCAGCCGGGTAATGATGGGCTGGCTGCCCAGCTCCACCCGCACCAGCTGACCCTCGGTCAGATTCCGGTCGGTGGTCTGGTAGCGGTAGCTGCCGCCGTTGGTGGCGTAGACGGTGATGGTGCGGGAGCTATAGCTCTCCCCGTTCCCGTCGTCGTAGGAGGTGATCTCCGCCTTGGTGATCACGCCGTAGAGAACGCCGCCGGCCACGTCCGCCTCGTCCACCGCCGCCACGCCGCCGGAGCGGCCCAGCAGCAGAGTCACGGTGTCTCCGATCTGATAATTCCCCAGGTCGGACAGGGCGTAAGCGGCTTCGGTGGTCTCCACCGCATAGGTCTTGCCCGCCACCGTGACGGAGGTGGGGGCGGTGATGGAGGGAGATGCAGCCTCATAGGTACCGGTGACCTTGTCGCTGTAAGCCCACACGGTGCGCATGGAGTCCGACCAGTACACCACATCCCGGTCCTGCACGGCCTCCAGGCTGGCGGTCTTGCCGTCCCGGTAAACGGTGGCGTTGGACAGGTTAAAGGGCACCTGGCTCTGCCAGCCGCTCCCCGCCACCACCGGGCCCTCCATGGCGGAGTTGACCAGGGCCACCCGGTCCAGCTCTCCGGCGGCATTCACCAGGTTGAGGGTGGGCTCCAGCACGTTGAGGTAGTAAGTACCCGCCTTGTTTTTGGTCAGCAGCAGGTTGTAGAAGAGGTACATGGCGTCCCGGCGGGTCATCTGCCCGTCCTGTCCCAGGGAGATCCCCTCGTTGAGCTTCAGGGCCCGGTACTGGGCCATCTGGCCGGAGGGCCACACACCGGTAAATTCGCTGTCCTCATATCCCAGCAGCCGCAGCACCACCGTCACGCTCTCGGCCAGGGTGATGGTGCGGTCGGGGTTGAAGTAGCCCCGCAGGTCCCCTTCCACCAGGCCCATGTCCACCGCCGCCTTGATGTAGGGGGCGGCCCAGTGGTTCTGAGGCACGTCGGGGTAGGGCTTTACCGCCACCGTGTCCCCCACGGTGTCCCGGCTGGTGGAGGCGGCCACCGCCAGCTTGGTGAACTCCGCCCGGGTGATGGTGCGCTCCAGGGCCAGGTCTCCGTTCTGGTCCCCCACCATGATGTCCAGCGCCGCCAGGACCCGGGCAACCTCCTCTTCCGCCGGGGCGGCGGCCAGGGCGGCGGGGGCCAGCCCCAGCAGCAGCACCACCGCCAGCAGACCGGATAACAGTCGTTGTTTCATCTTTTTTCTCCTTCTCACGGAAACTGAAAGCCTTCATCTTTATACTATACCAACCGCGCCCATCCCGCAAGTCAATCATACCGCAGTGCGTCGATGGGGTTGAACTTGGCGGCCTTGTTGGCGGGCAGGTAGCCGAACAGGATGCCGATGCCCACGCTGACGCCGAAGGACACGGCGATACCCCCGGCTGTGGGGACGGCGGCAAAGCCATCCGCGCCGCTGACCAGGGCGCTGGCCAGGGCGGTAAACAGGTTGGCCAGCAGCACCCCCAGGGCGATGCCGATGACGCCGCCGATGGCGGAGGTGGTGCCCGCCTCGATGATAAACTGGCTGCGGATATCCTTGCCTTTGGCGCCCAGGGACTTGCGAATGCCGATCTCCCGGGTGCGCTCGGTGACGGAGACCAGCATGATATTCATGATGCCGATGCCGCCCACCACCAGGGAGATGGCGGCGATGATCACCAGGATGGTCATGAGCACGCCCAGCATGGAGTCCATCATCTCCATCATCTCGGACATGGTCATCACCATATAGGACCCTTCATCCTGATAGACGCGGTAGAGCATCCGCTCAATAACGCCCTTGGCGGCGGAGGAGGTGTCCTGGCTGGTGCTGGTGACCAGATAGGCCTGCATGCCGCCGCTGCTCATCTGGCCGGCCAGCCCGTAGGGCAGATAGACCACGTCGTCCCCGCTGCCCTCGGTGGAGTCGGCCTTTTGATCCAGCACGCCGATGACGGTATAGGGGATGCCGCCGATGGTGAGGGTCTGGCCCAGGCCCTTGCCCTGGAACATGTCCTGGTTCAGATAGTTGCCGATGACGCACACCTTCTGTTCCCGCTCCACGTCCACATAGCTGAGGAAGCGGCCCTCTTTCAGCTTTTCTCCGTTGACGGTCTGGTTCTTCTCGGCGTTGTACAGGGTCTCGCTGACGCCGTAGACGCTGGTGTGCTTATACTCGTCGGTGCCGTGGCGCACGGCGGCGGAGGCGCTGAGATAGGGGGAGACGGAGTCCAGATACTGGGGATATTTCTCCACCAGCTGATAGAAGTCCTCCGGCTCCACATCCCGGTTGTTGCCGCTGGGGTAGACGTAGACCTGGATGAGGTTGACGCCCACCTGCTCGAACTGGGCGTTCATGTACTGCTGCATGCCGTTGCCCAGGGAGACGATGATGATGACCGCCGCCACGCCGATGATAATGCCCAGCATGGTGAGCAGGGCCCGCATTTTGCTGGTCATCAGGCTTTTGATGGCCATGCGGAAGGACTGGCCCATTTTCATACGTCCACCTCCTCCCCCTCCTCCTCGGGCTGGACCACCGCCTGGGGATCATGGGCGTCCCCGTCGTAGATGATCCTGCCGTCCTGGAGGCGGACGATGCGCTTGGCCTTCACGGCGATGGAATTGTCATGGGTGATGAGCACCACCGTGTCCCCCTCGGCGTTGAGCTTCTGGAGGAAGGCCAGCACCTCCCGGCCGGTGCGGGAGTCCAGGGCGCCGGTGGGCTCGTCGGCCAGGATCACCGACGGCTCGCCCGCCAGGGCCCGGGCGATGGACACCCGCTGCTGCTGGCCGCCGGAGAGCTGGCTGGGCAGGTTTTTGCACTTATCCGCCAGGCCCACCCGCTCCAGGGCGGCCATGGCCCGCTCCCGCCGCCGGCCGGCGGACACCCCGGCATAGAGCAGGGGGAGCTCCACATTCTCCAGCACGTTGAGCTTGGGAATCAGATTGTACTGCTGGAAGATAAAGCCCAGCATCTTGTTGCGCACCTCGGCCTGCTGGTCGTCGTCCATGGTGGACACGTCCACGCCCCCCAGGCGGTAAATGCCGGAGGTGGGCACATCCAGGCAGCCGATGATGTTCATGGCGGTGGACTTGCCCGAGCCGGACTGGCCCACGATGGCCACAAACTCCCCCTGGTCCACCGTCAGGGAGACGCCGTCCAGGGCGTGGACCGCCTCGTCCCCCATCTGGTAAATCTTATATACGTCCTTGAGTTCAATGAGATGTCCCATGGCTTACTCCATCCCCATTGCGCTCATGATGCTGGACCCCTGGGGGCTGAGGGCCACCACCACGTCGCCCTCCTCCAGACCGTCCACGATTTCGATGTAGTTGTCGTCGTTGCGGCCCAGGGTGACCTGCCGCTGCTCGGTGGCGGAGAGGTTGGCGATCAGCCCGTTCTCATCCAGGCAGCCGGGAAGGGCCACCAGCACGGTGTCGCCCCGCTCCACCGCCTCCACCGGCAGGGTGAGCACGCTGCCCGCCTCCTCCACGATGATCTTGGCGGACACGTTCATGCCGGGGTAGAGCTCCTCCGGTGCCCCGTCCACCTTGACGGTCACCGGGTAGCTGGTGTTGCCGTTGACGGTGGTGCCGTTGATGTTCACCTTATCCACCACGCCGGTAAAGCTCTGGCTGTCCAGGGCGTCGGCGGTGATCTCCACCTTCTGGCCCACCTGGATCTTGCTGATGTCCCGCTCGTCAATGGCCATATCGAAGGTGAGCTGGGAGCGGTCGTAGATCACCGCGGGGTAGGTGACGGTGGAGCCGCTGGAGCTCATACCGCTGATGTTGTCTCCCACGTCCAGGTTCTTCTCAATGACCTCCCCGGTGATGGTGGAGGTGATGGTGTAGTCCTCCAGCTTCTCCTGGGCGTTTTGCAGGGAGAGTTGGGCGTTTTCCAGAGAAATGCGGGCGTTTTCAATCTGGGTCTCCAGGTCGGCCTCCGAGATGACCCCGATGACCTGTCCCTCGCTGACCCGGTCTCCCTCTTTCACTGACAGGGTATCCAGGTCGCCGGCGGCCTTGGCGGTGATCTGGCCGGAGGAGGCGTAGGCGAATGTGCCGCCGGAGGCGCAGGCCGTGCCGTTCACGCTGGCGGAGCCCTGGCTGGCGTCGGAGAGCACACCGGGGTTGTTCACCAAGATGGTCACCTGCCGCACCAGGGTGCCGCCGGGGCCCACCTCGTCGGTGGCGGCGATCTCGTCCACGGTGCCGGAGATGGTCTCCGCCGTGCCGGTGACGCTGACGGTGGCCGTCTGGCCGATATAGAAGCTCTGGGCGTCGGTGGAGTGGAAGGGCACCTTCAGCTTCATGTGGTCCCGGTCCAGCACGTCGGCCACCACGGTGCCCACCGTGACGCTGTCACCCTGGTCCACGTAGAGCTTGGTGATGATCCCGGCGTCCTCCGCCTTCACATTCCGGTCCTTCTGGTTGTCGCTCTGGGTTTTCAGCAGATCGTCCAGGGCCAGCTGGGCGGAGCGGACGTTGAGCTGCAGCTGCTCAATGTTGCTCTCCAGGTCCCGGGCGTCGATGCGGAAGAGCACGTCTCCCTTCTGCACCGTCTGTCCCTCCTCAAAGGGGGCCTCCAGGATCTCACCGCTGACGAGGGTGGTGACCTTGTAGGCCTGGAGGGGTTCAATGGTGCCGGTACCGGAGACCGATACCGTCATGTCCCGCACCTCCGCCGTATAGGGCAGATAGGCGCTGCTGATAATCTGCTGTCCGGCCCCCATGCACCGGGAGAACAGAAACACAATGAGGGCCACCGCCACCAGGATGATGACCAGGCGTTTGACCCACTTGCGTTTTTTCTTGGGCGCTTTGAATTTGGGTACCTCCTTCACCGGTTGGCTCGACGGCGCGGCGGTCTCAGCAGATTTGGTCTGGGTTGCTTCCATACTGGTTTCTCCTTATTCAAAATTGTGTTCATTGTACGCCCAGGCTGGCGGCTCTGTCAACCTGATAGCATCATATCAGCCCTGTATGTAAGGCATTATCAAGGAAAAATTAAATTTTCCTTAAAAGTAAGATATACCCTCCTCCTGGTGGAAGGTCAAGAAAATTTTTCATGCTTTCGGGTATATCCCCCGGCCAGGTTGTCCACAATAGGCTCGGAGGTGCTAAACAGCATGAAAAGACCGTTCTATCAGCGCGTCGGTGATTTCATCGAGGGGAAGGGGTTTTACATCGTCCTGCTCCTCTGCGTGGCCGCCATCGGCGTTTCCGGCTGGTTCCTGTATTCCTCCTTTGCCAGGAGCTCGGAGGAGCTGGCCGCCGGAGGCCCCGCCAAGATCACCGTCACACCCACGCCCATGGCCACCGTTCAGGCGGCCATAACCGCCAAGCCGTCCGCCGCTCCCCCGGCCACGGCCACACCCAAGCCCGCCGCCACCCCCAAGCCTTCTGCGGCCCCGGCGGCCACACCCACTCCGGCGGCCACACCCGCCGCCGCACCCACGTCCTACCTGTGGCCGGTACAGGGTGAAATCATTACCGACTATACCGTGGACGCCCTGGCCTACGATCCCACCATGGCCGACTGGCGCACCCACACCGGGGTGGATATCTCTGCCAGCGCCGGCACCGAGGTGCGCTCCGTGGCCTCCGGCACGGTAAGCGACGTCTCCTCCGACGTGATGATGGGCACCACCGTGGTGGTGGACCACGGCGGCGGGATCACCAGCGTGTATGCCAACCTGGCCTCTGTGCCCACGGTGGAGGTGGGAGACGCCGTCTCCACCGGCGACATTCTGGGCAGCGTGGGCAACACCGCCATCGCCGAGAGCGCCCTGCCCGACCATCTCCACTTCAGCCTGGAGCAGGACGGCACCCCGGTGAATCCCCTGGACTACCTGAACGACTGATTGCTTCTTTCCCTTTCCTCTCTCTATAACGGCAGGAGGCGCTCCCAACGGGAGCGCCTCCTGCCGCTTTTCTTATCGCCGGGTCAGCTTGATGACCAGGGCGGTGCGGTCGTCCGCCGCCCCCACCTGCCGCTGGCTCTCCTCCAGCAGGGCCTCCGCCAGCTCTCTGGGGCTGCCGCCGGAAAAGGCGGTCATCTGGTCCCGCACCCACTGGTCCGGCCCGCCGCCGGTCACCCCGTCGGTGACCAGCAGCACCCAGTCCCCCGCCTCCAGCCGGAGCTGGCTGACGTCTGGGGCGCCCCCCTCGCCTCCCGCCAGCCCGGCGGGGAGGGAGGCGCCGGTGAGCCGGCTGACGCCGGTTCCCTTCTTTACATAGGTAGGGGCGGCGCCGTACTTATAGACCGCCGCCTCGCCGGTGAACAGGTCCACCCGCAGCAGATCCACCGTGGTGAAGCCGATCTCCTCCTCCCCCCGGAGGGCCAGGGCGGCGCTGATGGTCTGCAGCGCGTTTTCCGGCCGCACCCCCGCCTTGAGAAACTGCTCCAGCAGGCGCACCGCCAGCGCGCTCTCCCGCTGGGCCAGACGGCCGGAGCCCATGCCGTCGCACAGCAGCACATAGAGGGCCCCGTCGTCATGCTTGAACCAGGCCCCGGTATCCCCGGAAATCATCTGTCCGTCCTTCCGCCGGCAGGCCGCACCGGCCACCGCCATCAGCGGCTCGCTCTGCACCAGCACCAGCTTGTCCCGCCGCTCCCCCTCCACAACCCGCAGGGGGAAATTCACCAGCTTGGACAGCTTTTCCACCCCCTCCTTCTGCCGCAGGGGGCTCAGGCCGGCCCCCTCCAGCTCCAGGCGAAGGTGGCCCGCCTCGTCGTAGTAGGCCGCCAGCTGGCACTCGATACCCTGGGCGGCCAGATACTGGCGCAGCCGCTTTTCCCGCACCGGATCCGGCACCAGCTCCGCCCCCAGCTCGGCCGCCGCCGCCCCCAGCACCTGGGCCAGCTCCCCATACTGGCGGCACACCGCCGCCCGGTTCTCCTGCAGGCGGCTGCGGTACTGCCGCCGGTAGAGCAGGGCGGACACCTCCTCATTGGCCGCCGCCAGAAATTCCGGGAACTTGACGCAGCGGTTGGCAAAGTAGGCGGGGAAATCGCCCCCCTCCCCCTTGCCCCGGTCCAGCATGGCCGGGAGGGCGTCGTTGAGGGCGTTGAAGGTGGAGATATAGTCCCGCTGCCAGCAGGAGGCCTGCAGGGCGCAGCGCTTGCACACCCGGTCGGCGGCCCGGTCAAAAACCACGGCGGCGTCCCCATCGTTGGGCCGCCCCGGCCGCAGGGTGGCGCGCATGGATTGGTAGAGCTCCTTAAAGGCCCCGGCGGTCTCCTCCAGCCGGTCCCGGACATAGGCCATGGCCCGCTCCCGGGTGTCCTGCCTGGGCTGGGGGGCCACCAGGGCCCCCACCTGCCGCAGGGCCTTCTGGGGGAGCACCAGGAAGATCACCGAGGCGATGAACACCTCATAGAGCAGGGCGATGTGAAGCCCCTCCTGCCAGGTCCACAGCACCGCCAGGCCGTTGGTCAGCACGTAGGACAGGGCGGCCGCCAGCCGGCCCTGCCGGTGGAAGGCTCCCGCCATCACCCCGGACAGGGCGTAGGCCATGGAGTAAAAGGGCATACCCCCGGCGGCCAGATCCATGGCCAGCCCGGCGGCCACCCCCACCGTGGCCCCCACGCCGATGCCCCCCTGGCTGGCGGTGGCCATCACCGCCAGGGCGGCGGTCAGCCGCCCCACCGACAGCTGGCCGGGCAGGGTCAGATTGGCCAGGGTGAGCATCAGCGTCCCCGCCAGCAGCAGCAGGCTCACCGTCTGCCGGGGGGTGAGCCCCTCCTCCTCCCGCTTTTCCGTCCAGGGGGTAAAGGCGATGCGGTAAAAGTACACCGACGCCCCGCACAGCAGCAGCTCGGTGCCGAAAAACACCAGGTTTTCCTTGGTCCACCCCTGGTCGGAGAGGTAGACGAAGCCGGTGATCCCGTCCATGGCGGCGGCGGCCACAGGCATAAACCAGGTCTTTTTGTAGGCCTTCACGTCAAAGAAGGCAAAGGCCACCGAAAAGGCCAGGATGCAGGCCGCCGTGTACCGCAGGCCCTCGGCAAAGCCCTGCATGGTGAGATAGCCGAAGCAGGCCCCCAGCAGGGCGCAGAACCCGTCCAGCCCCGAGCCGGAGGCCCCCACCAGACCCAGCGCGAAGGGGGCGTACCCGCCAAAAATCTCCGCCCCCGACAGCAGCGCCCCCAGCAGGAACCGGATGGCGCACTCCGCCGTCCGCACCAGCGCTGGGGCCCGAAATACCACCTTCCCCGTCTCCCGGGCCTCTTCCCGCAGCCGGGCCGCCTTGGTTTTCAGCTTTTCCTTTGTCGCCATGGTCCCTGTCTCCTTTGTATGGGGCTTGTCCGCCCAGTTTCAGAGACAGTATATTCCATATAATGGAAAAATATCGTCGGAACCCGGAGAGAGTCCGGGTTCCGACGGAAAGGGCACGTGTTCAGTTCTGTGGGCGCAGCTGCCAGAACAGCACCGCCCCAGCGGCGGCCACATTGAGGGAGTCCACCCCATGGCACATGGGGATCACGGCGGTGTAGTCGCACTGGGCGATGGTATCGTTGGCCAAACCGTCCCCCTCCGCCCCCAGCACCACCGCCAGCTTGTCCTGGGCGGCCAGCTCCGGGTGGTCGATGGGGATGGCGTCCTCCCGCAGGGCCATGGCCACCGTCCGAAAGCCCATGGCCTTCAGCCGGTCCAGGCCGGGCTGGGGCCACTGGCTCCCGTCCTCTCCCAGCCAGGTCCAGGGGATCTGAAAGACGGTGCCCATGCTCACCCGGACCGAGCGCCGGTAGAAGGGGTCGCAGCAGGTGGGGGTGACCAGCACCCCGTCCATCCCCAGGGCGGCGGCGGAGCGGAAGATGGCCCCCACGTTGGTGGCGTCGGTGATGTGTTCCAGCACCGCCACCCGGCGGGCCGTCCGGCACAGCTCTTCCACCCCGGGCAGGGCGGGGCGCACCATGGCGGCCAGCATCCCCCGGGTCAGGGCGTAGCCGGTGAGCCCGGCCAGCACCTCCCGCCGGGCGGTGTAGATGGGCACATCCGGCCACCGCCCCGCCAGCAGCCGGAGAAAGCCCTCCACCTGCCGCTCCTCCATCAAAAAGGAGACGGGCCGGCAGCCGGCCTCCAGAGCGTGGCCGATCACCTTGCCGCTCTCGGCGATAAACAGCTCCCCCTCCTTCCGGCGGCGCAGCTGGGCGTGGGTCAGGTCGGCGTACACCTCCAGCTCGGGAGCCTTGGGGTCGCGAATCTCAATCAGCCGGGCCATGCATATCTTCATCCTTCCTGTTTCTGCAACTGCTCACCGCTCTGGTCCCAGAACGGCCTCCACCGCCTCCGTCGGGGTGTGAAAGTGGTAATCCGCCGGCAGGGACGGATCCGCCCCCTTCCCCCACAGGGCCAGGGCGCCGTGGATCCCCGCCGCCCGGCAGCATTTCATATCCGAGGCGCTGTCCCCGATCATCAGCACCTGGTCCTTTGCCGCCCCGGTGAGGGCGCAGAACCGCTCCACCGGCTCCGGGTCGGGCTTGGGCCGCTGGGTGTCGTCGGCGCAGACCACCGTTTCAAAATACTTCCCCAAGCCCAGGGGCACCATGTCCCGCCGGTAGGCCTCCCGGGTTCTGGCGGTGACCACACCCAGACCCACCCCGGCGTCCCGCAGCCGGGTCATCGCCTCCTCCACGCCGGGAAATATGGTGACCCTGTCCCGGAAGGTGTAGGTGAGCTGATTCCAGCGCCGCCGCACCTCCTCCTGGTCCTCCTCCGGGATGCCCAGATGGCGCACCGTCTCCTTGGCGGGCATCACCATGGCGAACCACAGCTCCGCCCGGCTCCGCTCCACGCCGTATTTTTCCCGCAGGGCCTGGATGAGAGCGCACATCAGCTCCTCTTCGGTGTCCAGCATGGTGTTGTCGATATCCCAGATCACATGGGTATACCTCATCATGTCCCGCTCAGCTCCTTTTCCAGGGCGTCCAGGAAGGCCCCGGCATCCGCCTGGATACCCAGGTCGGCGTTCCAGAAGATCATGGCGTTGGGGTCGTTGTCCACCGCCGCCAGGCGCTCCGCCCGCACCCCTGCCAGGAAGGGTCCGCTGCCGGAGGCCCCCACCGTCACCATCCACCGGGGGGAGACCTGGTGGCCGGACTGGCCGATGAGCCGCTCCATCTCCGCCCAGGTGTTCATCACCGCCGGCCGGGTGGCCCCTGCCTGGGCCCCCAGGACGGCGGCGCAGGCCGCCAGGCGCTGGAAGTTCTGCTTCCCGCCGATTCCCCGGCCCGCCGCCAGGATCCCGGCGGCGTTCTCCAGCGTCTCGGTCCCCGGCGCGCCCCGTCCGGCCACCGTCACCACTGCCGGCGTCCGCAGGCGGTAGACCGCCTGCAGATTGGAGTTGTACGCCCCCCGCCGGGCCAGCAGGCCGGATTCCTCCCGCCACAGCTCCCTGACCTGGAAGAGGCAGCTTCCCCCCAGCCGCTGGGCCAGCCCGGCGGCCAGGCCCCGGGCCTCGCCGCCATCCTCCAGCACCAGCAGGTCGGGTCGCTCGGCCCCATACCGGCAGGCCGCCTGCTCCAGAAAGTCCGGGCGGTCCAGGACCCAGTTGATGGCGTCCGTCCCGTCCTCCGCCGCCGTAAAGGGGATGGTCAGGGGACAATGCTTCTCCCCCGCCAGATACAGTATGGCTGTTTTCATCCTCCGCGCCTCCTCAACCGTCGCTCTCCCGGAGCCACGCCAGCAGTCCGGCGGCCTGCTCCTCTACGGTGCCCTCCAAAAACCGGCACTTCTCCCGTCTGGGCGGGGCCTCCAGGCGCTCCAGGGTCACGCCGTCCAGCTCCTTCTGGGGACACTCCGCCGTTTCCACCAGCACCTCCCGGGTCCTGGCGGCCAGCTTCTCCTTCAGGGTGGGCAGGCGCAGAAAGCAGTCCGGCACATTGTCCAGGATCACCACGGTTCCCCGCCTCAGCTCCCGCACCGTCCCGTCTATACACACCGCCTGAGCCAGAACCTCCCCGCCGGACGGGGGGGCGTTCAGCGCCACCACGCCGGGCACGCAGGGCGCCTCCAGCTCCTGGGCCAACAGATAGGGCACCATACCGCTGTCCCCCGGGCCGGTCTGCCGGCCGCACAGGATCAGCTCCGCCGGATGTTGGCGGAAGTAGGCCGCCAGATAGCCCGCCGTCCGCTCCGGCCGGAAATCCAGCTCGGTCCGCGCCTCGGCGGGGGGCAGGGCGGTGACCTGAGAATAGCCCACCGCGTACAGCCCCTTCAGCAGCCCGGTCGCCTCCCCTACGCTCACCGCCCGCAGCTCCACGCCGGGGTCCTGCTCCTTCAGCCGCAGGGCCAGCTCCAGGGCCGTCTCGTCAAAACAGCCGAAGCAGTCCCGGACGTAGGAGATGTCCGGATGGCCGCCCGCCACGGCCTGCCACTCCTTGGCGGGCACCATGTCGTAGTCCGGCACCGTTTTTACACATACCGCGATGTCCATACGCGCTCCCCCTCTCCCGGACAGGGCGCCTCCACCGGGCTCCCGTCCGCCGTCCGGCACTTGCCCCTGCCAAACTCCCGGTGGGGCACGCCTCCCATCCGCCGCCCCACCTCCAGCAGGGCGGCGGCGGTCTCCCGCTGCCGGGCATACTCGTCCTCATTCTCATAAAACAGGTGTACATGCACATGGCCCGCGGCCCCGTGGCCCCAGGCCGCCCACGGCCCGGCCGCCTGACGGCGGCACTGGGCCACAAAGGGCTCGATCCCCTGGGGGAAGGCCAGATCCAGCAGCAGCGGAGGCCGCCCCACCGCCCCGGCGGCCATGCGGGCCTTTCCGGCGGCCGTCTCATTGAGCAGGTGCCGCAGGGCCAGCAGCCGCTCCCGCTCCTTGGGACTGTCCCCCATCAGCACCACGTCCACGTCGCAGCCGCACTCCTCCAGCAGGCCCAGCAGCTCCTCCAGGCCGTTGAGGGCCTCCTCCTCGCCGGGGGCGGTAAACTCCAGCAGCAGAGTGTCCGCCCGCTGCAGGCCGGACACCCCCGCCTTGGCCAGGGCCTCGGCATTTTCGCTCAGCAGGTCCAGGGCCTCCACTCCCAGCCACTCGGCCATGGACAGGCGCAGGCCGGTGCGTTCATCTTTCCGCTCCAGGAAGCGGCTGACGCCGCTCAGCTCCCCGAAGGGGCACAACAGTACGCCGGTGTGGGCGGGCCGCTCCGGCAGGCGGAGTTCCAGGGAGAGAATCACCCAGTTATGCCCCTCGTCCCCCAGGATCCGCTCCAGCTCCCCGCCCTGAAAGCGGCGGAGCTTGCCCGCGAAATCCGCCGCCTCCACCTGGACCAGCCAGGTCTCGGCGGGACCCCAGAAGGCGGCCCGCCCCCCCTCGGCACGGCAGGCCATAATACCCCCCAGGGTGGCCTGCTCCTCGGTAGGATTGAGGGGAAACCAGTAGGATAGGCCGTCTTTCCGGAAACCATCCAAAAACTGCCGAAGTGCAGACAGGGTTACCCCCGCCTGCACTGTCAGCAGCAGTTCCTTTCGTTCCGGATGGGCTTCCCCCGACAGGCCGCTCATCCGCGACAGGTTCAGGACCAGCCCGCCCTGCGGAAGAGCTCCTCCGCAGATGCCGGTCCGGCTCCCCTGCACGGTCACCGGCAGCCCCGCCTGCCTGGCCCATTCCAGGGCCAGGCAGGCTTCCCCGGCGTTGGTGGGGAAGCAAATCCGCTCCGCCCAGCCCATGCCGCCGGACTCGTCCGTCAGGTACTCCTCCGATACCGGGAGAAACACAACCTCCCCGTCCGTCAGGTACTGCTTTTTTTCCATGTATTCTTTTCCTCCGGCTTACCGCTTGGGCAGGAAGGTCCCCGTGTTCATAATGCCGTTGGGGTCAAAGGCGTCCTTCAGCGTGTACATCATCTGGTAGGAGCTGCCGTGCTCCTGGTCCATCCACTTGGTGCGGTACTTGCCCACGCCGTGGTGGTGGCAGATGCTGCCGCCGAAGCGCAGGGTCTCCTCCATGATGATGCCCATGGCGGTGTCATACTGCTGCTCGGACTTGGCCAGGTCCTTGACGCCCTTCCAGGAGAACACGAAGTACATATTGGTGCCGGTCTGGTAGCTGTGGGAGGAGTGGGCGCTGATCTGGACCACGTCCTCGATCTCCTGGGGGAAGCGCTTGAGGACATTCTCGTAGATGGAGTAGATGTCGGACCAGTTGCCGGAGATCTCGCAGGTGTCCCGCAGCAGGCCCTGCTTGTTGGCCCGATACAGGTCGTCGCAGGTGTCGTTGCGCACCTGGTACCACAGCTCCACCGGCTTCTCGCCCAGGGGACGGCCGCCGTGCTTCTGGACGATCTCCATGATGGCCGCGCCGGTGGCGTTGCGGATGCTCTCGGGGCCCTCGCAGACGAAGAGCAGGATGCTCTCGCCCTCGTTGATAAACTTCTTGTAGGTCATCTCGGCCTCAACGGCGTCGTGGAGGCGCACCACCGCCGGACGGTAGCCGTCCTGCATGATCTCCTTGATGGCGTCCAGTCCGGCCTTCACCGAGTCGATGCCGAAGGCGCCCATCCAGTTTTCGGGGTAGCGCTTGAACAGCTTCACGGTCACCTCGGTCACGAAGCCGATGTTGCCCTCGCTGCCCATAAACAGGTGGCGCAGGTCGGGGCCGGCCGCTCTTCTGGGCACGTTCTTGATGCGCACCACGCTGCCGTCGGCCAGCACGGCCTCCAGGCCGATGAGCAGGTCCTCAATGCCGCCGTACAGGGTGGAGAGCTGGCCGATGCTCCGGGTGGAGACCAGGCCGCCCATCTGGGCCAAGGGCAGGGACTGGGGGAAGTGGCCGGTGGTGTAGCCCTTCTGGTTGCAGTACTCCTCCAGATACTTCAGGGGGGTGCCGCAGCCCACGGTCACCATGTAGTTCTCCTCGTCAAACTTCAGGATGCCGTTCATGGCTGTGCCGTCCAGCACCACGCTGCCCTCGTAGGTTTCGGTGCCGGAGCACACGCAGGAGCGGCCGCACTGGGGGACCACCAGGACCTTGTTCTGGTTGCAGAAGGCCAGCGCCCGGGACACGTCCTCGGTATTCTGGGCCATGATCACGCCCATGGGCTTCTCCGCCAGATAGGCGCCGTTGAACCGCTCCCATCTGCGGTAGCCGATCAAGTCGGAGCTTCTCTCCTTCAGCACTTCCTCATCGGTGATAAAGTGCTCGCCAAACATCTCCTGCAGCTGATTCTTGATATCCTGCTGATTCATGGTAATTTTCCTCCTTAATATGCAGCCTTAACCCTGGTCCGCCGCCCGCATGGAGCGGGCCGCCACGATATCCGCGCCTGTGCCGCAGATATTGGAAATGATCACATCGCCCTCCTGAACGGGGGCCGCCGCTTCCACCCGGTAGATCTGCTCCAGGCAGTCGCTCATCTTGTCCTTGGGTACTTCCCTGGTGGAGATCACCGGCATGACCCGGAACTTGCCGCCGGTGAGCTTGACCGTGCTGGTGAGCATCCGCATGGGGCGGTAGAGCTCGTTTTTGGCGTGCTCCAACCCCCGCTTGCAGGTGTAGCCGGCAAACTCCGGCTCCTCCATGGTCCCGGTCACCCGTATCCGGCAGCTGGAGGGGCAGACAATACATGTGATCTCTCTGTCCAGTTTTTCCTTATTGTCCATCCCGTTTCTCCTTTCTGACCTCCACGGTCAGCTCCTGGGTCAGCGGGCAGCCGCTCTTGACCCGGGCCACCAGCATCTCCGGCGGAGCCACAAAGCGCTCCTTTTTGCTGGAGACGGTCTCCTCTCCCATCCGGCAGCTCAGCACCATGTTCTGGTCGGGCTGCTTCACCCGGAGATAGAAGGCCATGTCCTGCTGGGCCTCTCCCGCCGCCACCTTCTGGGGAATGACGAAGTTCACGCCCTCGCTGGCGCGTACCTGATGGTAGACGGGCGTTTCGGCAGAGCCCTCCCGCTGCTTTTTCAGGTACCTGGCCGCCCCTCTGGCGGCGATCTCGCCGGTCTCGGACACGTAGTCCACCAGGTCGAACACCGCCACCACGTTACCGGCGGCAAAGACGCCGTCGATGGAGGTCATGAAGTCCTGGTCCACCACCGGACCCTGGGTACGGGGGTCGATCTCGATGCCCGCGCCTCTGGAGAGCTCGTTCTCCGGAATGAGGCCCACGGCCAGCACCAGCAGGTCGCAGTCTATGTACCGCTCGGTACCCGGAATGGGCCTGCGGTTTTCGTCCACCTTGGCCACCGTCACGCCGGTGAGCCGCTCTCTGCCGTGGGTCTTGACCACCGTGGTGGACAGATGGAGGGGAATGTTGTAATCCTCCAGGCACTGGACGATGTTGCGGGTCAGGCCGCCGGGGGAGGGCATGACCTCGTAGACGCCCTCCACCTCCATGCCCTCCAGGGTCATGCGGCGGGCCATGATCAGGCCGATGTCGCCGGAACCCAGGATCACGGCCTTCCTGCCGGGGAGGTAGCCCTCCATGTTGATGTACCGCTGCACGGCGCCCGCCGTCAGGATGCCGCTGGTGCGGCTGCCGTAGATAAACACCTGGTTTCTGGTGCGCTCCCGGCAGCCCATGGCCAGGATGATGGCCCCGCACTCATAGAGGAGCATGCCCTCTTTTTCGTTTACCGCGTAGATCTTTTTGTCCGGGCTGATCTCCAGGACCATGGTGTTGTCCTGTACCTGGATGTCCAGGGCCTGCACGTCCCGGATAAACGCCTCGGCGTACTGGCCGCCGGACATCCGCCGCTGGAAGCGGTGCAGGCCGAAGCCGTCGTGTACGCACTGCTGAAGAATTCCGCCCAGCTCCAGGTCCCGCTCGATGAGGACCACCCGCTGGATACCCTGTCTTTTGGCCTCGGCGGCGGCGGCAAGGCCCGCGGGCCCGCCGCCGATGACGGCCAAATCCACCTGTATTGTTTTCATACTTGGCCCCTCCTAACGGCTTCTGCGCTCCAGAATATAAGCGCCCCGGCCTTTCAGATTGATCTGAGTCCAGTCCTTGTCCAGCTCCCTGGCCAAAATCTCCACGACCCTGGGCTGGCAGAAACCGCCCTGGCACCGGCCCATTCCCGCTCTGGTTCTGCGCTTGATGGCGTCCACGGTGGTGGGCACCACGGGGGAGTGCAGCACGTCCAGGATCTCCCCCTCGGTGATCTGCTCGCACCGGCAGATGATGTGCCCGTACTTGGGGTTCTCCTTGATGAGCGCCTCCTGGGCCTCATGACTCAGCCGCCGGAACTGCACCTGGGGCTTTCTGTTGGGCTGGTAGTCCGCCCGCTCCTGGAGCTGCTGGCCATGGGCCTGCAGGTCCTCTTTCAGGATGCCCTCCACCATCTCGGCGATGGCGGGGGCGGAGGCCAGGCCGGGGGACTGGATGCCGGCCACGTGGATGAAGCCGGGGACCTTGCGGGACATCTGGATGATGAAGTCCTCGGTGTAGTCCGCCGGACGGATGCCGGAATACATGGCGATGGCGTCTCTCCGGTCCAGCTCGGGGTAGATGGACTTGCCCCGCTCGTAGGCGTAATCGAAGTCGCTCTCCTCCATGCTCTTGTCCTCTTTGTCCGGGATCTCCACCGCGGAGGGGCCGATGAGGATGTTGCCCTCCGGCGTGCGGGCGTAGCCGCCGCCCTTGGACTCGGCGTCCTTGTTGCGGGGGAAGGCGGAGATGGCGTGCTGGTAGGGGCCGGTGACCCGCTTGTCAAAGATCACGATGCCGCCTCTGCGGGGGTGGAGGGTGTAGAACTTGTCCCCCGCCATCTCCGCCACGTCGTCGGCGTGGATGCCGGCGCAGTCGATCAGGTATCTGCAGCAGACCACGCCCCGCTCAGTCACGGCCTCAAAGCCGCCCTCAGGCTTGACGTCGATGTCCAGCAGCTCGGTGGAGAGCAGGAACTGCACGCCGTTGACCGCGGCGTTCTCCGCCAGGGCCACGCAGACCTGGAAGGGCTCCACCACGCCCATGGTGGGGGCCTCCACTCCGCCGATGGGGTCGCCGGGGATCTTGGGCTCCCGCTCCAGCAGCTCCTCCCGGGTCAGCATCCGCACGCCGGGCACACCGTTGGCCACGCCGTCGTGGTAGATCTTCTCGATGCCCTTCATGTCCTCCTCGGAGTAGGCCACGTTGATCTGCCCGCAGCGCACCAGCTCGAAGCCCAGCTCCTGCTGCCACTTGTCATAGAGGTAGTTGCCCCGTACGTTCAGCTTGGCCTTCAGGGTGCCGGGCTTGGCCTTGTGGCCCGGGTGGATGTCGCCGTTGTTGGCCTTGGTGGCCTCCTCCGACACGTCGGCGTTGCGCTCGATGACCGCCACCTTCAGGTTGTACTTGGACAGCTCCCGGGCGATGCCGCAGCCGCAGATGCCCGCGCCCACAATCAGCACGTCCGTCTCGGCCAGCCGGCCCAGCTGCCGGGCCTGCCGGATACGCTCGGTGTTGTCGGTCTTTTCCACGCGGATGCCTTCGGCTGAAAGATTGTTCACCACATTCACTACCCCGGGGAGGGAGGCGGCCAGGTGTCCGATATCCACCACATGGCGCCAGCTGTCCGCGCTTCCCTCCAGGGTCACAATTCCATCTTCCGACATTTCCGCGGATACGCTGCAGCGCGCGAAGCGCGCGTCGCTCTCAAGTTTCGCCAAAAGCTCCCGCATGATCTTATCGCTCCGTTTCTCTAAAATAAGTTGCGTGACACAATCCGCGTCCGTCACGCCTGCGTTCAGCCCTTCATGGCCTCCTTCTCGGCGGCCTTTCTGCCGGTCTCAGGCAGGAACAGGGTCAGGATACCGAAAATCAGGGGGAACAGGCAGCAGACCTTCAGCGCGCCCTCCAGGCCCATGCTCTGGCTGAGGGAGGCGGAGAGGGTGCCGCCCAGGGCGCCGCCCACACCGTTGGTGGTGAAGATCATGGCCATGCCGATGGAGACGGCCTGGGGGCTGATGCCCTTGATCTTGTAGATGGAGGTGAAGGCGATGGGCACGAAGGCGTATGCGCCGTAGCCGGCCACAAACACCGCCACGCACAGCAGCGGAATGCTGCTGGTGATCATCATGCAGAAGTAGGCCACCGGAAGGATGAAGCCCCAGATAAAGATCATGGGCTTGTCATAGCCGATTTTATCCGCGATCTTGGGGGAAGTCAAGGAGCCGATGATGGAGGCGATGGGCAGGACGCCCAGGATCACGCCGGAGACCTCGGTGCCGATGCCGTAGCTTTCCTGCACGAAGGTGGGCCAGTAGGAGTACATGGCGTTCCAGATCAGGCCGGTGCCCCACCAGCCCAGGGCCAGCAGCCATACGGTTCTGTGGCTGCAGGCTTCCTTCAGGGGAGCCAGGAACTGGATCTTCTGGGCCTTGCCGGTGGTGTTGGCCTCGGACATACCGTCTTCCTTCTTGCAGCAGACGCTCCACACCACCGTCACGATGATGGCCAGAATACCCATCAGGATCATGGTGTTTCTCCAGGTGCCCATGGTGGCGATGATGAAGGGGACCACCGCGGTGCCCAGGACCTGGCCCAGGGGGCCGGTAAAGTTCTCAATGCCGTTGATGCTGGCCATGCGCTCCTTGGGGATCAGCTTGATCTTGACCACCGCCAGAGGGGCCAGGATGGCGGCCGCCACGCCGTACACCAGCGCCCGGCCCAGGAACAGCATCACGAAGTTCTGCGCGAAGCCCTGCAGCAGCAGGCCCACGCTCACGATGGCGAACACAGCCTGAATGATGTTCTTGGCGTTGAATCTGGACAGGAGCAGCGCGATGGGAATGGAGAACAGCGCCTTCAGAATCCAGGAGCTGGCGGACAGCCAGCCGGTCTGACTCACAGTGAGGGCCAACTCGGCCTGAATGTCCGGCATCATGATACCGATGGAGAAATTCGCCAGGTTGACCACTACGTAGCCGATCCAAACGATCGATACGATGATCCATGCGCGTGCGCTAACTTTTTCTTTGCTCATCACAGTGAACCGCCTTTCCGTATCGTCTTCTTGTTTCCTTTCTGCCGGTAGCACAAGCGTCGTGTCAGAACTCCCACTTGGTGGTGCGCTCGATCACCTTCTTCCACTTCTCATAGGTCTCCGCGTCCTTCTGCGCATTGGCGTCAGGCTCATAAACTTTTTCCACAGTCAGCAGTCTGGGGATGTCCTCCAGGGTGTAGATGCCCGTGTAAATACCGGCGAACTCGGCCGCGCCGATGGCGCTGGCCTCCAGGGAGACCGGCTTTTCCACCTTGGTGCCCACCACGTTGGCGATGAGCTGACCCAGCAGCTCCTCCTGGGCCACGCCGCCGGAGATCTTGACGGTTTCCGGCTTCTCCACATGGAACCACTTGCCGATGTCCTCGATCACGTGGGCGTTGGCGAAGGCGATGGCCTCCACCACCGAGCGGACCAGGTGGGCTTTCTTGACGCCGCCGGAGATGCCCAGGAATCCGGCCTTGGCGGTGGCGTCGTTCAGGGGGGCCCGGAAGCCGTTCAGGGCGGGGGAGAAGAACACGCCGCCCGAGTCGGGCACGCTGTGGATGATGCCGTGCAGCTCGCCGAACTCGTCAATGAGGTGGGCCTCGTTTTTCAGCCACTCCAGGGCGCTGCCGGCGGTGGGCAGGAAGCCCTCGGCCATGAAGCGGACCTGGTTGGGGAGCTTCCAGCCCACGATGCTGGCGTAGGGCCCCTTGCCCTCCACGCTCCTGTCGCCTAGGTTGAAGGTGACGAAGCTGCCCGTGCCGTTGGTGGACTTGACCGTCCAGGGGGTGAGGCAGGCCTGGGCAAACAGGGCGCTCTGCTGGTCGGCCACCACGCCGGTGATGGGGATTTCCACCCCCAGAATGTCCTTGTCCAGCATGCCGTAGTCGTCGGCCTCGTTTTTCACCTCGGGGAACATGTCGGGGTTGATGCCCAGATACTTGATGGCCTCCACGTTCCAGTTGAGGGTCCGGTTGTCGATGAGGCGGGTGGTGCCGGCGTTGGAGGCGTTGGAGGCGAACACCTTGCCCCGGGTCAGCTTGTAGACGATCCAGGTGTCCACCGTGCCGAACATCAGCTCGCCGGCGTCCATCATCCTGCGCAGGTTCTCGTCCTGCCGCAGCTGCCAGCCCAGACCGCAGGCGATGTGCTGGGGTTGGATGGAGTTGTACATCTCCGGGAACCGGCGCTCAAACTCCTTGTCCGCCTTCAGTTCCTTGTGGCGGGGAATGCCCCGCCGGTCCATCCAGGTGGCCATGTTCATCAGGGGCTCGCCGTCGGACCGCCGCCAGGGTACCCAGGTAACCCGCTGGGTGGAGATGCCGATACACTCGATCTCCTTGGGGTCGATCCCACCTGCCAGAACGGCTTTCTTGATGGTGCTTACGGTGCGTTCATAGACTTCCGCGGGCGACTGTTCCACAAAGTCGGGATGAGGATACATCAGATTCAGCGTCTCGTAAGCTTTTGCCTGCAGGTTCAGCGCCCGGTCGAAAATCATGGTGCGTACGCCGGTCGTGCCCTCGTCGATGACCATAATGTACTTCTTCATCGCTTCTACACCTTTCTGTCAGTTTGCAAAATACATTTTTTTGTACTTTCAGCCCAAAAAATTGCCCATCTGGCCAACCTGTAGATGTGTGCATTTTGCCCAGAAGAGCCGCCTGTTTCCGCCTATTTTCTCCTTTTTTCCCTCCTTTGTCTCTTTTCATAATCTTCAGTTTGGTGATTCCGCTCTTTCCTTTTTATTTACCGTACGTTTTTTTGTACATTCTTTTCATGTGCTTATAGTAGACCTTCCAGTTCTATTTGTCAATCCCCAAAATACAAAATTTTGTATGTTTTCTACAGGAAGCGACTTTCTCCACTTTTTCCTTTCGTAATTTTCACAGCTGCCGCCTGTTTCCTGGCCCTCTGACTCCCCTGTTTTTCCGCCCTTTTCTTGTTTTTGCAGAGAAAAAATGCTATACTAAATCATCATAAGCCGACCATATTCCAAGGGAGAGGGGGGTACAGATGAAAGCCAACGACTCCTATCGTTTGAAGATCGGATTGACTCTGAATAATCTCGCCCGTGAGATGATGACCTACCACGTGGGGGACCGGATCCCCGCCATCACGGAGCTGGTGGAGCGCTATCAGGTGTCCCGCGGCACCGTCCAGTCCGCCCTGGCCCAGCTGTGCGGGGAGGCCATGACCCTGAAAAAATCCGGCCATCTGGGCAGCTATATCACAGCCATCAACCATCGGAAAATCTGGGAATACACCGGCTGGAACACCCTCATCGGCGCCATGCCCCTCCCCTCCAACAACTCCCTCAAGGGGCTGGCCACCGCCCTCACCACCAGCATCGAGTACGCTCAGCTGCCCTTCAACATGGCCTTTATGCAGAGCGCCCAGAACCGTGTCAACGGCCTGCTGGCCGGGCGGTTTGACTTTGTTGTGGTCTCCCGCCTGTCCGCCGACGTCTGCCTGGAAAAAAATCCGCAGCTGACCATGGCTGTGGAGCTGCCCCGGGGCAGCTACAACAAATCCCACGTCATCGCCTTCTCCAATCCCAAGGAGACCAGGCTGCGGGACGGGATGCGGGTGGCCTACGACCCCTGCTCCTACGACCAGACGCAGCTGACCCGCCTGTGCTGCGAGGGGCTGAACATTCAGTATTTTCACATGCCCTACCGCTCCACCCTCCACTGTCTGGAGCACGGGGGCGTGGACGCGGTGATCTACCTCAAGGAATCCGCCGCCCGCAGCACCCACAGGCTGGGGATGGCCCCCATTCCCTATGAGGACCCGCTGAGCAAGTCCATCTACGCGGTGCTGCTCACCTCCAAGGAGAACTACTGGTGCTCCGAGCTGCTGCACTCCTTCATCTTCCCCGACATGATCATGAACCTGGAGCAGAAGGTGGAGGCCGGCACCCTGCTCTCCTACTATTGACCGCCCCCGCCGGAGGCGGTCAATTTTTAGGCGTGAAAAAATCCGAACCTCTCGTCCAAAGACGAGAGGTTCGGATTCTTTTGGTGGAGACGACAGAACTCGAATCTGTGACCCCTTGCGTGTGAAGCAAGTGCTCTACCGGCTGAGCTACGCCTCCATATTGGTGACCCGTACGAGACTCGAACTCGTGTTACCGCCGTGAAAGGGCGGTGTCTTAACCACTTGACCAACGGGCCATGTTGCCCAAGCGGGCGGGAACCGCCACGGAAATGGGATCCCAAAAGACGGCGCGTGCCGTCTTTTGGGTCTGGTAGCGGCACCTGGATTTGAACCGGGGACACTGCGGGTATGAACCGCATGCTCTAGCCAACTGAGCTATGCCGCCGTTTCTTGCCCGGTCGAACAGGGCGAGATTTAGTATAGCCGATGTTCCCCCATTTGTCAACTACTTTTTTCGATTTTTCTCAATCAATTTTATAACCCACGCCCCACACGGTTTTGATGAACCGGGGATTGCGGGAGGGCTCCCCCATTTTCTCCCTTAGGCGGCGGATGTGGACCATGACGGTGTTGTTCCGGTCCAGGTACTTTTCCTTCCACACCGCCTCAAACAGCCGCTCGGCGGAGATCACCTGCCCCCGGTTCTCGCACAGCATCCACAAAATATCAAACTCAATGGGGGTGAGAGCCAGCTCCCGGTCGTAGAGGAAGCACTCGTGGGTGGCCCGGTTGATAACCAGGCCGTTGAAGTCGATGATGTCCCGGCTGTCTGCGGCCTTGTCCACCTCGTTGTACCGGGTGTACCGCCGCAGCTGGGCCTTTACCCGGGCCATCAGCTCCAGGGGATTGAAGGGCTTGGTGATATAGTCGTCCGCCCCGATGGTCAGGCCAGTGATCTTGTCGATGTCCGCCCCCTTGGCGGTGACCATGAGCACGGGAAAGTGGTGGTTTTTCCGGATCTCCCCGCAGAGGGTGAAGCCGCTGATGTCGGGCAGCATCACGTCCAGAATGGCCAGGTCCAGACTCTGGCTGTTGACCACCTCCAGGGCCTGGGTGCCGGTGCCGCACTTGAACACGGTGCAGCCCTCGCTTTTCAGATAGACCTCCATCAGGTCAGCGATCTCCGGCTCGTCGTCCACCACCAGGATGTTGGCGTCCATGGGCCTCCCCCTCCTTTTCTGTTTTATTATAGCCATATCCCGCCGGACCAGTCAAGCCACCGGAGCGATCGTAAGAAAATCATCACAACTTTCCCCTTATGTGGCAGGTAGTGACTTTTTCGGGGAAAGATGATACAATGCCTGGTATGTAACGTAGGAGGCGCGCTATGGAGCAACGCTTTGATTTTTTACTGGCTCAGGCGGTGGAACAGGCCCGGGCGCTGGGCATTCCGGTGTCCCACCGGCTCCACCCCCATGTCACCGTCAACCGCCGGGCTGTGACCCGGTTCGGCTGCTGCATCCGGCAGATGGACGGCAGCTTCACCATCGAGCTGACCCACCGGCTGCTGGAGGCTGACGACCGGGCCTGCCTCCAGACTCTGGCCCATGAGGTGCTCCACACCTGCCCCGGCTGCCGGAATCACGGCCCCCAGTGGCAGCGGTACGCCGGGCAGATGAACGCCGCCTACGGCTATGCCATCTCCCGCACCGGCACCTGCGGGGAGCTGGGGGTGCCTGACGAGAGGCCGGTGCGCCATCTGGTGGTGTGTACCAGCTGCGGCCGGGAGTTCCCCCGGACCAAGGCCTCCCCGCTGGTGCTCCACCCGGAGCGCTACCGGTGCCGGTGCGGGGGCACGCTGCTGCGGAAGTTTTGATGCAAGGGAGGAATCTCCACGAAAAAGGGGAGCAAAAAGGCCCTGTTCAACCGTATTTTCTCCATTGTGGGTCTGACCATTGGGGGCGGCATCCTGGTGGGACTGGTGGTCTACGTGGGCCGGACCATGGACCTGCGGGAGCTGCTGGCCGGTATGCGGCCGGTGTGGCTGGTGGCCGCCGCCCTGTGCGTGCCTTTCAGCGAGAGCGTGGACGCGCTGATCTTCTTCGGCATGGGCCGTTCCCTGGGCTGCCCGGTGAGCCTGCTGGGCTGCTTTGACGCGGCCTATATCGGGGAATTCTACTATAAGCTGGGCCCCGCCGGGGCGCCGGTGCAGCTCAAGCTGATGTACGACGCGGGGATGCCCGCCACCTATACCGCCTCCATCTACACCTGGAAGGCGGTGGCCAACACCATGGTGTACACCTGCTACGCCGTGGCCGCCCTGGCCTACGAGCTGCTCTGGCGGCGGGAGAGCCTGGGCTCCGCCGTGATCGGGGCGGGAGCCCTCATCGCCCTGTACCTGTTTCTGTGCGGGCTGGCCCTGTTTACCGCCGTCCGGCCGGAGCCCATCCAGCGGCTGATCCGCCGCATCCTCACATTCCTCTCCCGGCACTGGAAGGTGATGGCCCGGCCCGGCATGGTGGACAAGGGCATGGACAAGGTGGAGGAGTTCTGCCAGCAGCTGCGCGCCCTGAAGGGAAACCGCCGGATGTTCGTGGGGCTGTATCTGGGCATGTTTGTGGAGCTCACCGCCCTGTTCGCCGTACCTTTCTTCCTCTACCGGGGGCTGGGGCTCACCGACTGCTCCTTCTGGGAGCTGGTGATGGTCCAGTGTCTGGTGATGGTGCTCTCCCGCATCATCATGCTCCCCGGCAACGCCGGCGGGGCGGAGGGCAGCTTCTACCTGTTCATGGGCCCCATTTTCGGCCAGCATCTGGCGGTGGGCATGGTGCTGTGGCGGTTTGCCACCTTCCTGGAGGTCATGCTGGTGGGCGGGCTGTGGTCGGTGGGCCGGTTTGCCAAGCGCTCCGCCGCCCGATCCCATCCCCGGAGAGGAGAAACGGCATGACGGAAAAGTATACCCGGCTGAAGCTGAAAATGCTGCTGTGGGTGATTCTGGGCACCCTGATCGCCGGAGCGGTGGGCCTGTTCCTGCTGGAGGTGGTGGTGGACGGGGTGCTGCAGGACCCCATATACCGCCTGTTTATCTGGGGGGCCGGGGCCCTGTTCGGCCAGTCCCAGGAGGCCGCCGACCTGCTCTATCAGGAGTATATCCGGGGCAACAAACAGGAGATCCTCACCCTGGGCACCATGGTGCTCATGCTGATCTCCTTCTATGTGGCCATGGGCCGGTTCACCCGCTGGCTGGACGAGATCCGCACCGCCACCCGGCGGCTGCTGTCCGACGGGGCGGAGCCGGTGGAGCTGCCCCGGGAGCTGAAGCCCATCCAGGAGGACCTGAACGCCATCCGGCGGCAGCTCTCCGCCCGGGAGGCCGCCGCCCGGGAGACCGAGCAGCGGAAGGGGGATCTGGTGGCCTTTCTGGCCCACGATCTGAAAACCCCCCTCACCTCGGTGGTGGGCTACCTCACCCTGCTGCGGGACGACCCGGGACTGACGGCGGAGCAGCGGGCCAAATTCACCGGCATCGCCCTGGACAAGGCCCAGCGGCTCCAGGAGCTGCTGGGAGAATTTTTTGACATCTCCAAAATGGACCTGGACAGCGAGGCGGGGGAAAAGGGCCCCATCCAGCTGTCCATGCTGCTGGAGCAGCTGGCCGACGAGTTCTATCCCCTGTTCGCCGAAAAGCGTCTGACCTGCTCGCCTCAGATCCAGCCCCATCTGGTGGTGCTGGGGGACCCGGACAAGCTGGCCCGGGTGTTTGACAACGTGCTGCGCAACGCGGTAAGCTACTCCACCCCCGGCGGCCAGGTGGACATTCTGGCCCAGGCCCAGGGCCGCAGCGCCGAAATCACCATCCGCAACCAGGGTCTGGAGATCCCCGAGGGGGAGCTGTCCAACATCTTTGAAAAATTCTACCGGCTGGACGCCGCCCGCTCCTCCCGCACCGGTGGGGCTGGGCTGGGTCTGGCCATCGCCAAGGAGATCGTGGAGCTCCACGGGGGCACCATCCGGTGCGAGAGCAACGGCACCCTCACCAGCTTCATCATCTCCCTGCCGCTGCACAAGGAGGGGCGCCATGGTCTGCGGAGAAACCGCGCTGGCCTTTCTGAACCGAAATAGGCTGCTCTACCTGGACATGCTGGAGCCCATCCGGCGGGGCACGGCGGAGCTGCTGTACACAGGAGCCGACGGGGTGCTCCTCTACGACCGGCTGGCGGAGGCCCACATGCTGGGGGCGGACACCCCCCAGGCCCTGGAGCGGATGCTCCCGCTGATGGAGGGCTGCACCATCCTCACCGGCCACCAGCTCTGGTACAAGGACCGGCTGGCCGCCCGGTTCGGGCTGACCTGCGAGCAGATCTGCTATCAGGCGGCCTGGCTGGAGGAGACGCCCCCCGCCCCCCTGCCCTTCGGCGGGGCGCTGCGGCTGCTGGACCGGTCCTGGGCTCCCTGGGTCTACGACCACTACAGCCACGCCTTCGGGGGGGTGGCGTACATGGAGGGGGCCATAGACCGGGGGATGCTGGGGGCCTTTGTGAATGGAAAACCCGCCGGCTTTGCCGGGTTCCACATCGAGGGGGCCATCGGCATGCTGGAGGTGCTGCCCCCCTACCGCCGCCGTGGGATCGGGGAGGCCCTGCTCCGCGGGGTGGTGTCTCTGGCCCTGTCCCGGGGGCAGTACGCCTACGGCCAGGTATTCACCGACAACGCTCCCTCCCTGGCCCTCCAGCGCAAGGCGGGCATGGCGGTTTCTCAGGAAATCCTGTTCTGGCTGTTCTAGGGGGGAGCCCTTGACTTTTCCACATTGTCCGGTATAATGGTGCTGTTATACTGGTAAATTCGGGTTATTTTTGGATTTTTGTCAGGAGGTTCACCAATTATGCCGGAAATTTCCGCCGCCGCCAAGCCCACTGTGGTGCTGGTGGCCTTTTATAACAAGAAGGCCCTGGGGGTGCGCTACCTTCAGGCCGCCCTGGAGCGGGCGGGCTACGCCGTGCGCACCGTCTTTTACAAGGACTTCAACTCCGTCCGGCCCAGCCCCACCACCCAGCAGGAGCTGGAGCTCTTCCGCAAGGTGGTGGCCGAGGCCAATCCGGTGCTGGTGGGCCTTTCTGTGATGAGCTCCATGTATCTGGACACGGTGTACCAGGTGCTGGACGCCGCCCTGTCCGCCACCTCCGCCCCGGTGGTGTGCGGCGGAGCCTTCGCCACCATGTTTCCTCAGAAGATGCTGGAGCGGGGGGCCAGATTCGTCCTCCGGGCCGACGGCGAGGAGAACCTGTGCCGGCTGGCCAACGCCCTGCGCAACGGCACCGACTACACCGACATCCCCTCCCTGTGCTGGATGGAGGGAAGCGAGGCCCACTGCAACGACATCGGCGGGCTGGTAAACGAGGTGGACCAGTGCGGCCTGCCGGTGGTGGACAGCAAGGGCGCCTGTTACATCGAGCACGACACCCTGGTGGAGGGAGACCCCCAGCTGTCCACCCGCAGCTATGAGGTCATCGCCTCCCGGGGCTGTCCCTTCACCTGCTCCTACTGCTGCTGCGTCAATCTGCGGCGGCTGCTGCCCAAGGGCATCCACGGGGTACGCACCCGCTCGGTAAAGAGCGTCATCGACGAGCTGGTGGAGGCCAAAAAGAAGTGCAAGAAGCTGGTGTTCATCCACTTCTACGACGAGATCTTCCCCAACCTGCCCGGCTGGGTGGACGAGTTTGTGAAGGAGTACGGCAAGCGCATCCACCTGCCCTTCACCATCTGGTCCCACCCCAAGATGGTGGATCTGGAGACCTTGAAGAAGCTGAAATCCGTGGGCCTCACCGAGGTGATCATGGGCATCCAGTCTGGCTCGGAGCGGGTGCGCCGGGACATCTTCCACCGGTATGAGACCCAGGAGGAGATCCTCAACGCCATCAAGGCCATCCGGGCGGCGGGGGTATTCTGGGGCAGCTTCGATCTGATGCTCCAGCACCCCTTTGAGACCATCCAGGATTTGAAGGAATCCTACTACCTGGTGAAACAGTTCCCCTCCCCCTATGAGCTTCAGCTCCACGGCCTCAACTTCCTGCCGGGCACCGACATCGTGGACATGGCCATTGACCAGGGTCTGTGTACACCGGAGGAGATGGAGGGGGTCATGTTCGCCCCCATGGAGGAGCAGTTCGGGGCCTACTGGAAGCAGGACGCCTCCCAGGAAAGCCAGGCCTGGTACCGCATGATCTACTGCTGGCAGTTTGAGAAATTCCGCAAAAAGCTGCTGTCCTGGGAGTCCGACCCCACGGCCCACATGGTGGAGCTGGACCTCTGCTACGCCCAGGCTCAGAAGATGGCCCGCACCCGCTACCTGTACAAGAAGGGCTATGTGGTCTGGCGGCGGATGGTCATGGGTCTGCACCCCACTAAGTAAAAACGCAAAAAACCGTGGACCGGCAGGTCCACGGTTTTTTTGTGTCTTACAGCTGAGGGAATACGGCCTTGACCGCCGCCAGGGTGGCCTCCAGCTCCGCCTGGGTGTGGGCGGCGGAGACAAACATGGCCTCGAACTGGGCGGGGGCCAGGGCAATCCCATGATGGAGCATTCCCTGGAAATACTTGGCGTACCGGCCCACGTCGCTGCCCTTGGCGTCCACGAAGGCACTTACCTCCGTGGGGGTGAAGAAGGGGGAGAGGAGGGAACCAATCTGGTTCACCGCCACCGGGACCCCCGCCTCCGCGGCGGCGGCGCGCATCCCCTCCGCCAGCCACTGGGCCTTGGCGGCGATGTCGGTATAGACCTCCGGATGGTCCCACAGATAGGTGAGCTGAGCCAGTCCGGCGGCCATGGCCACCGGGTTGCCGCTGAGGGTGCCCGCCTGATACACCGGGCCGCAGGGGGCCACCTGCTCCATCAGGGCCTTGCTGCCGCAGTAGGCCCCCACCGGCATGCCGCCGCCGATGATCTTGCCAAAAGTCACCAGGTCGGCCTTCACCCCAAAATACTCCTGGGCGCCTCCCAGGGCCAGCCGGAAGCCGGTGATCACCTCGTCAAAGATCAGCAGGGCGCCGCTCTTGTCGCACAGCCTGCGCAAACCCTCCAGGAAGCCGGGGGCGGGGTTGACCACCCCCATGTTGGCGGCCACCGGTTCCACGATGATGCAGGCCACCTGACCGGGCCAGGCCTCCAGCAGGGCCTCCACCGAGGAGAGGTCGTTGAACTGGGCGGTGAGGGTGTGCTTGACGATATCCTCCGGCACGCCGGCGGAGGAGGGGTGGCCTCCCGCCAAGGCGGAGGAGCCGGCGTTCACCAGCAGGCAGTCGGAGTGGCCGTGGTAGCAGCCCTCGAACTTGATGATCTTATTCCGGCCGGTGGCCCCGCGGGCCAGCCGGACGGCGGACATGACGGCCTCGGTGCCGGAGTTGACCATCCGCACCATCTCGATATTGGGCACCAGGTCCACCATCAGCTGGGCGATCTCCACCTCCCGGCGGGTGGGGGCTCCGAAGGAGAGGCCGTCCTTCACGGCCTGCTCCACCGCCTCCCGGATCACCGGATGGTTGTGGCCCAGGATCATGGGGCCCCAGGAGCACACATAGTCGATATACTGTTTCCCGTCCTCGTCCCAGAGGAAGGGGCCGTCGGCTTTTGTGATGAAGCGGGGGGCCATGCCCACCGCCCGGTAGGCCCGCACCGGGGAGTTGACCCCGCCGGGCAGCACCTTCACCGCCTGCTCATACAGTTCCTCCGAGCGTCCCATCAGCCGATATCCCCCTTCCGGATGGCCTCCGCCAGCTCCTTGGCGTAGTAGGTAATCAGCATATTGGCCCCCGCCCGGAAGATGGAGACGGCGCTCTCGCACAGGATGCGGTACTCGTCGATCAGCCCGGCGGCGGCGGTAGCCTTGATCATGGCGTACTCGCCGGACACCTGGTAGGCGCACATGGGCACATCGTAGGCCTCGGAGCATGCCCGGATCACGTCCAGGTAGCTGAGGGCGGGCTTGACCATGATGATGTCCGCCCCCTCCTCAATGTCCAGAGCGCACTCCTTCAGGGCCTCCCGGCCGTTGTGGGGGTCCATCTGGTAGCCCTTCCGGTCCCCAAAGGAGGGGGCGGAGCCCGCCGCCGAGCGGAAGGGCCCGTAGAAGGCGGAGGCGTACTTGGCGGAGTAGGCCATGATGGGGGTGCCGGTGTATCCATGCTCGTCCAGCGCCGCCCGGATGGCGGCCACCCGGCCGTCCATCATGTCGGAGGGGGCCACCATGTCGGCGCCCGCCTGGACGTGGGAGAGGGCGGTTTTGGCCAGCACCTCCAGGGTCTTGTCGTTGTCCACCTCATGGCCGTGGAGGATGCCGCAGTGGCCGTGGTCGGTGTACTCGCACATGCACACGTCGGTGATCACGTAGAAGTCGGGGTACTTCTGCTTAATGGCCCGGATGGCCTGCTGCACCACCCCGTCCTCCGCCCAGGCGGAGGAGCCCACCGCGTCTTTCGTGGCGGGCAGGCCGAAGAGGATGCAGTGATTCACCCCGGCGGCCAGGCACTCCTCCACCGCCAGGTGCACGCTGTCCAGCCCATAGTGGTTCTGCCCCGGCAGGGCCTCAATGGGCCGGACGCCCTTCAGAGTCTCGTCCACGAAAATGGGGTAGATCAGGCTGTCGGGGGACATGCGGGTCTCCCGGCACAGGCGGCGCACCGCGTCGCTGCCCCGCAGGCGGCGGGGCCGTTGGATCAGTTCCATGTCAAACACCTTCTACAATCAATTCCACCAGGGCGTCCATGGTGGCCGCTTTGGCTGTTTTTACGGTTATGCCGTGCTTTTGGGCTTGGGCGGCGGTCTGGGCTCCGATGCACATGCCCGCCATCCGGGAGAAGTCCGCGTCCGCCCCTACAGAGGACACAAAGCCCTTCACGGTGGAGGCGGAGGTAAAGGTAACCAGCAGCCCCTCCGTCCCCTCCACCGCCTCCCGCAGCTCCTGGGAGCGGGGATTTTCATACACCGTGCGGTAGGTAGCCACATCGTCATAGGCAATGTTACGCCTGGCCAGCTCCTCTGTCAAGGCGGGGGAGCCCTCCTCCGCCCGGAGGATGAGCACGTTTCCCCCGGCGGGCAGCCCCGCCCCCAGGTGGGCGGCGTCGTACACCTCCGGCACGTAGTCGGTCCGCAGGCCATATTTGCCCAGCTCCCGGTCGGTGCCGGGGCCGATGGCGGCCAGTTTCACGCCGCCCAGGGTACGGGCGTCCCTGTCGTGGTCCTCCAGCCACCGCCACAGGGTATCCACCCCGGCGGGGCTGGTGAGAACCAGCCATTCATACTGGGAAAGCCGCTCCATGGCCCCGTCCAGGGCCGGGCAGGGATCCAGCGGCACGGTGGCAATACAGGGATACTCCCACACCTGGGCCCCCAGTGAGCGCAGCCGGGCGGACAGGGTACCGATGCGCTCTTTGGGGCGGGTAACCACCACGGTTTTCCCCTTCAGGGGCAGGCTGTCGAACCAGTCAAATTGCTCCGCCAGGGCGCACACGCTGCCCACCACGATGACGGCGGGGCTCTCCACCCGGGCCTGCTCCGCCGCCTGTCCCAGGGTCTCCAGGGTGGCGGAGATCCGCCGCTGGACGGGGGTGGTGCCCCGCTCCACCACGGCGGCGGGGGTGGCGGGGTCCATACCCGCCGCCAGCAGCCCGGCGCGGATATTGGGCAGGGCGGTCACCCCCATGAGAAAGACCAGGGTGCCTCTGGTGCGCACCAGGGCCTCAAAGTCGATATCCAGCTCCTTCCCCGCCCGCTGATGGCCGGTGATGATGTGCAGGGAGGAGCAGCAGTCCCGGTGAGTCACCGGGATGCCCCCGTAGGCGGGGGCGGCGATGGCGGAGGTGATGCCGGGCACCTCCTCAAAGGGCACGCCGTGCTGGACCAGCAGCTCCAGCTCCTCCCCGCCCCGGCCGAAGAGGAAGGGGTCGCCCCCCTTGAGGCGCACCACATTTTTCCCCTCCAGGGCTTTGTCCAGCAGGATCCGGTTGATCTGGTCCTGGGGGATGGGGTGGTGGGAGGCCTGCTTGCCCACGTTGATCTGCTCGGCCTGTTCCGGCATCAGGGCCAGGATGGCGGGTCCCACCAGCCGGTCGTACACCACCACCTCCGCGTTCTGAAGGGCCTCCAGCCCCTTTCGGGTCAGCAGGCCGGGGTCTCCCGGTCCCGCCCCCACCAATGTCACTTTTCCGGGCATGGGCAAGCCTCCTTCATCTCATCCGCCAGGGCGACGGCCAGCGCCTCCCCCTGGTCCTTGGGGCCGGTGACCCTCCGGCGGAAGGTATTTCCCGCCTCGTCCACATACAGCCCCGTCATCAAAATGTCATTCCCCACGATTTGGGCGTGGGCAGCGATGGGGGAGGAACAGCCCCCGTCCAGCCGGCGGACAAAGGCCCGCTCGGCCATGGCGCACAGGGTCCCTTCCTCATCCACCACCTGGCTGAGGTAGCTCAGATCCTCCCCCGCCCGGCTCTGGAGGGCCAGGATACCCTGACCGGCGGCGGGGATCATCTCCTCCACGGTGAAATACCGGGTGATCCGGTGCTCCAGCCCCAGCCGTTTCAGTCCGGCGGCGGCCAGCACCAGGGCGGAGAACTGTCCCTCGTCCAGCTTGCGCAGCCTGGTAAGCACGTTGCCCCGCACCGGGGCCACCTCCATGCCGGGGAACAGCTCCCGCAGCTGCACCGCCCGCCGGGCGGAGGCGCAGCCGATGGGTTTCCTCTCGTCCAGCTCCGTGACTCCCTGGGGCAGCACCAGCGCGTCCCGGGGGTCCTCCCGGCGGGTAAAGCCCGCCAGCGGAATTTGGGGGTCAATATCCATGGGCAGATCCTTGCAGCTATGTACGGTCAGATCCGCCCGGCCCTCCAGCAGGGCGGCGTCCAGCTCCTTGACAAACAGGCCCTTGCCGCCGATCTTGTCCAGGGTGCGGTCCAGGATCTTGTCCCCGGTGGTCTTCATGGTCACCAGCTCCAGGGCAATGTCCGGGTGACTTGCCCGGATGGCCTCCATCACCAGCTCCGACTGGATAACCGCCAGCCTGCTCTCCCGGCTGCCCACCCGTATGGTCCTCATTCCAATCCCTCCAGTACGGCCCGGATGGCCTTGGCGGCCCGGGCGGTGCGGGCGTGGTCGTCCCCCCGCCCGGCCACTCCGGCCACGATGTTGTCCCCGGTGCACACTGCCGGGAAAAAGAAGGTACACTCCTCGGGGGCGTCGGCCACGCTGACGGGGATGCCCAGGCTCCGGGCCTCCTCCCCTACCCCGTGGTTCACCGCCCGGTCGTCGGTGGCGCTCACCGCCAGCTCCGCCCCGGCCAGGTCGCCGGGGGCGTAGGGCCGCTGGAGCCACTTGACCCCCTGGGGCAGGCTCTTGCACCGGGGGGCGATGAGAACCACCTCCGCTCCGAAGCGGGAGAGCACCCCCGCCCGGCGGCAGGCCACGGCGCCGCCCCCCACAATGACGGCTTTCTTGCCCGCCAGCTCCACAAACAGGGGGAACCGGAAGGGCTTCTCCTCCGGCTGGCTCCACCGGGGTTTGGCCGCGGTGTGAACCTCGATCTTGCGGGCGGCCCGCTCCAGATCCTCCGGGGTGAGGCTCTCCTTCAGCCCGCCGGAGAGCAGATCCACCGCCCGGCTCACCGCCAGCTCCACCAGGTCCCGGGCCTCGGGGCCGTCCAGGTCGGTGGACAGCACCCGGGCGGTCACCGCCTGCTTTACCCGCTCCAAACCGGGCAGGCAGGCCCGGTAATTCTCCCATTGCTCCAGCTGGGAGAGGTATTTTTGCAAAATCTCCTCCGCCTCCGGGGGAATGTCCCGGCACACCTCCACCCCCAGGTCGTCCACGTTGTAGAGGGTGAAGCCGGGCAGCTGGCCCACCGCCGGCTCAATGTCCCGGGGGATGGCCAGATCGGCCAGCACCTTGGGAGGCCGGGCCAGCTCGGCCAGCTCGTAGGCCGCCACGGTGTAGTGGGGACTGGTGGTGGCGGAGAGCACCAGGTCCATCCCCTCCATGGCGTCGTATCGCTTCTCATAGGGCACCACGGCGCACCCGGCGGGCACCACGGTCTGGCCGTGGTGGTAGCTGCGCAGGGTGATGGTGACGGCGCACCCGGCGGCGTGGAGCAGCTCGGCGGCCAGCCGGCCCATCTCCCCGTTACCGATGACCAGGCCCTGTTTGCCGGTCAGCCCCCCAAGGGTGTCCGCCAGCTTCTCCACCCCGCTCTGAGCGGCGGAGCGGGGCACCCCCACAAAGCGCACCTTGCTCTTGATTTCCTTGCCGGCGGCGGCGGCGTTGCGGAACAGGGTCTCCAGCACGCTGTCCGCCGTCCCCGCCTCCCGGGCGGTCTGAATGGCCCCCTTCACCTGGGTGACGATCTGATCCTCCCCCCAGATCTGGGAGCGCAGCCCCCCGGCCACCTCCATGAGACGGCGGGCGGCCTCCCGGCCCCTGCAGGCGGTAAAGGCCTGGGCAAAGGGGGCGTGCTCCACCCCGGCGGCGGCGCACAGCAGGGCCCCGGCGTCCACCTCCGCCCCGTCGGTGCAGGACAGATAGAGCTCCGTGCGGTTGCAGGTGGACAGCAGGGCGCAGCCCTCCACCCGGGGGTCCTTCCACAGCCTACGGTCCAGCTCCACCACCTGGCTGCGGGTGAAGGACAGCGCCTCCCGCAGGTCGATGGGGGCCCGGTGCCAGTCCAGACCGGCCATGATGAGATTCACGCCTGTTCCCCCTTCTTCACCAGCACCACCGAGAAGTAGCCGCTTCCGTCGGCCATGTCGGCGAATTTGGGGCAGATTAGCTCCCCCTCCATGCCGCAGTTGGCCACCATGGAGGCCCGGTCCAGCAATCCCCGGTGGGCCAGGGTGTCCTTCAGGGCCCCGATCTCCTTGCCCGCCTTCATGAACACCAGGTTGGCGTCCAGGTCCATGCAGTCGGACATATCCTTGTGGGAGGCGGGGACGATGAGCAGCCGCTCGCTCTTCTCGCACAGGGCCATGCCCAGCCGGGCGGCCACGGCGCAGAAGGAGGGCACGCCGGGGATGATCTCCGCCTCATACCCCCTGGCCACCACCTTCCGGTGGAGGTAGAGGTAGGTGGAGTATACCGTGGGGTCTCCCAGGGTGAGGAAGGCCACGTCCTTCCCCTGGTCCAGCTGGGCGCACACCAGGTCGGCGTTCTGTTCATAGGCGGCGTCCAGCTGGGCCTCGTCCCGGATCATGGGGGCGGCGCAGTACAGCAGCTGCTTGCCCTCCGCCAGCTCCCCGGCGATGGCCAGGGCGGTCTTTTCCCCCCGGCCGGCGTCAGGTACCGCCAGCACCGGCGACTGGCGGATGATCCGCTGGGCCTTGATGGTGAGCAGTTCGGGGTCGCCGGGACCCACTCCCACCCCGTAGAGTTTCCCCTGATTCATACCTTTTCTTCCTCCTTGAGCAGGCGTAAAATCTCCCGCCGGGCCGCGCCGATGGTGGCGGGGGCGCCGTGGGTATCCAGTCCGTCGGCCTGCCGCAGCACCTCCATCAGGTGGGCGATGCGGGGCAGGCGCAGGTGATTGGCCCGAAGGGCCTCCGGGTTTGCAAACAGGTCGTCCGGCGTTCCCTCCAGCAGCACCCTGCCGCCTCCCAGCAGGTAGGCGTAGTCGCAGTAGAGGGGGACGATGTCCATGTCGTGGGTGGCGATCAGAATGGTCATGCCCAGGCTGTCCCGCAGCTGGACCAGCAGGCGCATGATCTCGGTGACCCCCTGGGGGTCCAGCCCGGCGGTGGGCTCATCCAGGATCAGCACCTCCGGCTCCATCACCAGCACCCCGGCGATGGCCACCCGCTTTTTCTGGCCGTAGGAGAGGGCGTGGGTGGGCCGGTCCCGCAGCGCGGAGGTACCGGTGCGCTCCAGGGCCTCCTCCACCCGGCGGCGGACCTCCTCCGGCTCCAGGCCCAGGTTCACCCCGCCGAAGGACACGTCCCGGTACACGTCGGCGGAGAAGAGCTGGTCGTCCGGGTCCTGGAACACGATGCCCACCCGCCGCCGCAGTGCGGCCAGCCCCTTCCGGTCGTACTTCACCGGCTGACCGTCCAGCAGCACCTGGCCGCTCTTGGGGGTGAACACCCCGTTGAGGTTGAGAAACAGGGTGGACTTGCCCGCCCCGTTGGCCCCCAGGATACCGGTAATGCTCCCCCTACCGGCGGACAGGGTAATGTGATCCAGAGCGGTGGTGCCGTCCTCATAGGCGTAGCACAGCTCTTTTGTCTCAATCGCAGGATTCATCCCACCGCCATCCTTTCCAAACAGAACACCAGCAGCTGGCCTCCCGCCACCCCCGCCGTCAGGGGGAGCAGCCACAGGCCGGGGGTATAGTCCCCGGCCAGGGTGGTGAGGCTGCCGGTGTAGCCCCGGGACTCCAGGGCGGTATAGATGCTCTGTCCCTTCCGCCAGGCTCGGAGGAACACCATGGAGGACAGGGTGCCCAGGGAGTTCACCGACCGGCGGAACCCCTGGTAGCCCAGCCGGGACTCCTGGGCCAGGCGGATGTTGGCCGCCGTCTCCGCCAGCACGAAGATGAAGCGGTAGATCAGCTCCATCAGCTCCACCAGCAGACGGGGCACGTGGAGCTTCTCCAGGGCCATGGTCAGATCGGTGATGGGGGTGTTGAGGGACAGAAAGTACATACACCCCACCGCCCCCAGGGCCTTGCAGAACAGCCGGGCCGCCTGGTAGAGGTCATGGGCGGTAAAGCCCCACAGCCGCTCCCCCACCGGAAGGGCGGCCACCACCGTTGTCCCCGCCGGGTAGCTGTGGATCAGAATGGTGATGCCCCCGATGACCAGGAAGGCCAGGGGCACCTTGAGAAAGTGGAGGTAGACCGTGACGGGCAGGCCGCCCAGGGCGGTGATGAGCACCCCCATCACCAGCACCGTCACCAGGCCCACCCATACGCTGTCGCAGCACAGGCACACCACCAGGGCCACCGCCGCCAGCGCCAGCTTGGGCAGGGGGGACACCCGGCGCAGCCGGGACTGATAGGCGTAGCGGTCGGTACCCATGGTCAGTTCGCTCCTTTGTTTTTATCGGATTTGGTCAACCGGCCCAGCACGAAGCCCACGACCCCCGCCCCGATGGCGGCCTGGAGGGCGAAGAGCAGGGACTCCACCTCGCCGCTGGCGGGCTCCAGAATGGGCTCGAACCAGGGCTCATAGTCGGGGTTGAGCTCCGTAATGGCCTCCTCGGCCGCGCCGTCCGCCCCGCCGAACTCGGCGTTGGGCAGCAGCCACAGGGGGACGGCGGCGATGACGATGACCAAAAGAATCAAAATCAGGTTTTTCTGCCAAACTTTCATATCCGTTCCCTCCTCACAGCACCCGCAGCTCCTGGAGCTGGGCGCGGCTGTACTTCTCCAGCACGTTGAAGATCACCACGGTGAGCAGCCCCTCGGCGATGGCCAAGGGCACCTGGGTGACGGCGAAGATGGTGAGGAATTTCACCGTGCCGCCGTTGACGATGCCCAGCTGGAGGGAGGTGACCACATAGGTGAACAGGTCGCCCAGGGCGGCGGCGGCAAACACCGCCACCGAGGCGGGGGCGTTGACCTTCCGCAGCAACTTGTAGACCGCCCAGGACAGGATGGGCCCGGCCACCGCCATGGAGAAGGTGTTGGCCCCCAGGGTGGTGATGCCGCCGTGGGCCAGCAGCAGGGCCTGGAACAGCAGCACAATGAGGCCCAGCACCGTCATGGTGAGGGGCCCGAACAGGATGGCCCCCAGGCCCACGCCGGTGGGGTGGGAGCAGGAACCGCTGAAGGAGGGGATTTTCAGGGCGGAGAGCACGAAGGCGAAGGCTCCGCACATGGCCAGCAGGATCTTGGCTCTGGGGGCCTGGTCGATGCGCTTCTTGATGGAGAAGAAGCCCGCCACCACAAAGGGGATGCACACCGCCCCCCACAGCAGGCACCAGTTCACCGGCAGATAGCCCTCGGCGATGTGCATGGCTCCGGCGTTGACGGCGAATACCCCCGCCAGCGCCGCCAGCATCCCGACCGTCAGCAGGATTTGGTTCAGCTTGGATTGTCTCATGATTGTCTCATCCTTTCCTATCGCTCGTAGGTGGTTGGATTGCCGGACCGGGCAGGTTTTCCGGCTCGAGCCTCACTGCCGCCGCGCGTCTTCCCGGGGTTCCCCAGTGACATGGTGCCCGGCGGCTCTTCTCTTACGGCAGCGGGACTGCGCGGGACTTCCACCCGACTTCCCTCTTCCCGGCCCTCGCTCCATTCCAAACAGGCTTACGCCTGGGCCTTTCTGGCGTGGTCCACGAACAGGGCCCGCACCTGGGAATACTCCCCCAGGCCGGTGAGGACGCAGCTGACCTGGTAGCCCATCCCCTCCAGCCGGCTCTTCCAGGAGTCCTCCTCCTCGCCGGCCAGGTCGTTCTTGGCGTGGTCTCCCGCCACTGTCATCAGGGGGCGCAGCTCCACCCCCCTGACCGCCGGCCGCTCCTTCAGCCGCCGCAGGGCGGCGTCAAAGTTGGGGTAGCCCTCCACGGTGCCCACGATCACGTCGCTCCGCCCCAGGTCGTGGAAGGCGTATTCCATCAGGGCATAGGCGGAATTGGCCTGGTGCTCCGAGCCGTGGCCCATGTAGAGCACCGCCCGCTCCTCGGCTTTGGACGGCAGCACCTCCATCAGGGCGCGGCCCAGGTCCAGATAGTCCTCCGCCGCCGTCAGCAGGGGCGCACCCACCGCCAGACGGTCAAACCGGTCCCGGAACCGCTCCGCCTGCTGGAGCATCTTGTGGTACTCCTCCCCGTTCATCACGTGGGTGGGCTGGAGCAGAAGGTCGGTATACCCCTCCCCCGCCAGCCGCTCCAGGGCGGCGGGCACGTCGTCGATCTCCACCCCCCGCTCTTTCTTCCACCGCCGGAGGACCATGCCGCTGGTAAAGGCCCGGCGGAGGGTGCGCTCCGGGAAGGCGGCGGCCAGATCCCGCTCGATGGCAGCGATATTTTTCTCTAGCGTGTCCTCATGGGTGGTGCCAAAGGACACCGCCAGCAGGGCTTTTCCTTCCATGGTAGTTCCTCCTGTGTTCATTCCCTGGCGTTGTTGCTGGCCTGGTACAGCAGGGCGTTGCAGATGGCGGCGGCCACGTTGCTGCCCCCCTTGCGGCCCCGGGCCACAATGTGGGGCACGTCCATGGTGAGCAGCAGTTCCTTGCTCTCCACCACGTTGACAAATCCCACCGGCACCCCGATGACCAGATCGGGATGGAATTTGCCCTCGTCCATCAGCTGGCAGGCCCGCACCAGGGCGGTGGGGGCGTTGCCCACAGCCAGGATCACGGGGCCCTCCAGCGCCGCCGCCCGCTCCATGGACACGGTGGCCCGGGTCTCTCCCCGCTCCCTGGCCTCGGCCGCCACGTCGGGGTCGGACATGAAGCACACCGCTTTCCCGCCGAACTTCTCCAGCACCCGCTTGTTCACCCCGGAAAAGGCCATCTGGGTGTCGGTGACGATGGTGCAGCCGCCCTTGATGGCGGCGACGCCCTGTTCCACCGCGCCGACGGAAAACACCAGGTTGTCGGCGTAGTCAAAGTCGGCGCTGGTGTGGATGACCCGCTTAATGACCGGCAGCTGGTCAGCGGGAAACACCCGCTCCCCCAGCTCCTGGCCGATGATCTCCATGCTCCGCTCCTCAATGTCGGCGGGGGCCACCCGCTGTAACTGGATCTTTTTCATGTCATATCTCCCCGTTCAAAATCCGGTAAATCTGTTCCATATCCAGGCTGGCGCGCAGCCCGTCCGCCAGCTTGTCGTACTGGAGCTGGGCGTAGGCCTGCCAGTCCACGCTGGCCGCCTGCCGGTCCAGGCCCTTGGCCTTCAGCAGGCAGTTCACCAGGGCGGCGGCGCTCTCGGCCTTGTCAAAGATGCCGTGGACGTAGCAGCCCCACACGTTCCCGGCGGTGAGGCCGTCGGTGTGCTCCTCCCCGGTCTGGGTGGTGAAGGCCACCAGCGCTTCGGCATCGCTGGCCGTGCGGCCCATGTGGATCTCGTAGCCCTCAAAGGGCACGCCCCCCATGTCCGCGAACAGCCCCGTGGGGGCCCGGAAGGCGCCGGTCACCCGGGTACGGGTCTTTTCCCCCTGGAACACGGTGTGGGCGGGCAGCAGGCCCAGGCCCTTGAGGGTGCCGCCGCCCTCCACCCCGTCGGGGTCGGAGACGCTCTGGCCCAGCATCTGGTAGCCGCCGCAGATGCCCACCACCGCCCCGCCTTTGGCGGCGTGCTTGAGGATGGCCCCCTCCAGGCCGCTCTGCCGCAGCCAGCGCAGGTCGTCCATGGTGTTCTTGGTGCCGGGCAGCAGAATGAGGTCGGGATTGCCCAGCTCCTTCACGCTGCCCACGTACCGGAGGGTGACCTCCTCCATCCGCTCCAGAGGGTTGAAGTCGGTAAAATTACTCAGCCGGGGCAGACGGATGACGGCGATATCCACCAGGCCCACCTTGCCGCTGCCGGACAGGCGGCTGGAGAGGGAGTCCTCGTCGTCCACGTCCACGTCCAGCATGGGCACCACCCCCAGCACCGGCTTGCCGGTGAGCTGTTCCAGCTGGCCCAGGCCGGGGCGGAGAATTTCCACATCACCCCGGAATTTGTTGATAATGAGACCCTTGATCAGCTCCTGCTCGTCGGGGTCCAGCAGCTTCACCGTGCCGTAGAGGGAGGCGAACACACCCCCCCGGTCGATGTCCCCGCACAGCAGCACCGGGGCCTTTGCCCGCTTGGCCATGCCCATGTTGACGATATCATCCTGCTTCAGGTTGATCTCCGCCGGGCTGCCCGCCCCCTCGATGACGATGATATCGTACTCCGCCGCCAGGGACTCGTAAGCGGCCATCACCTCGGGGATCAGGCTCTTGCGGTAGTGGAAATACTCCCCCGCCGGCATGGTGCCCCGGGGCACGCCGTTGACGATCACCTGGGAGCCCACGTTGCTGGTGGGCTTGAGCAGGATGGGATTCATCCGGGCGTCGGGGGCCACCCCGGCGGCCTCGGCCTGCACCACCTGGGCCCGGCCCATCTCCAGCCCGTCGGGGGTAATGGCGGAGTTGAGGGCCATGTTCTGGGACTTGAAGGGGGCCACCTTGTAGCCGTCCTGCCTGAAGATGCGGCACAGGCCCGCCGCGAGCAGGGACTTGCCCGCGTTGGAGGCGGTGCCCTGGAGCATAATTGCCTTTGCCATTACAGCACCTCTTTCAGGGCGGCCAGCAGCCGCCGGTTTTCTTCCCCGCCCTTGACGCACACCCGGTACCAGTCGGGGCCCAGGTTGTGGTAATTGGCGCAGGAGCGGATCAACATGCCCCGTTGGAGCAGTTTTTCTTTCAAATCTGTAACGTGTTCCGCCTGAAACAACAGATAGTTGGCCTGGGAAGGTACCACCCGGCACCCCAGCCCTTCCAGTCCCGCCGCCAGAACGGGCCGCTCCCGCTCCACCAGGGCCCGGGCCTGTTCCGGCCACTGGGGGCAGCGGGTGAAGGCGGCGGTCCCCGCCGCCTGAGCGGGGGCGGACACGCTCCAGGGTTGGGCGAACCGGCCCAGGGTCTCCAGCAGCTCCAGATCCGCCGACAGGCCGTAGCCCAGCCGCAGCCCCGCCATGGCGTAGCTCTTGGTGAAGGCCCGCAGCAAGAACAGGTGGGGAAATTCCGTCAGGCGGGGGGCCAGACCCGCCCCGCCCCCAGCCAGGGGGAGGAAGCACTCGTCCACTACCAGCCGGGCCCCCACATCCCCGCACCGCCGGGCGGTCTCCGCCAGCAGCTCAGGGTCCATGAGCCGCCCGGTGGGGTTGTTGGGGGTACACAGAAACACCAGCTCCACCCCGGGGACGATGGCGTTCAGAAATCCCTCGTCCAGGTCAAAGTCCCGGCCGCTGTCCAGGATGTACCGCTCCACCTGACAGCCTACGCAGGTCAGGGCCCCCTCATACTCGGAAAAGGTGGGGGCGGTGAGCAGGGCCTTTCGGGGTTTCAGGGCAAAGGCCAGCCGGAAGATCAGGTCGGCGGCCCCGTTGCCGCAGATCACCTGCCCCTCCTCCACCCCGTCGTGGGCGGCGATGGCCTGCCGCAGATGGCGGCACAGGGGGTCGGGATAGGCGGCGCCGTCGGCTTCGGCGGCCGCCTGTTTTATCTGGGGGGGCATCCCCAGGGGATTCAGGTTGGTGGAAAAATCCAGCACCGCGCCGCCGTACCGGCTCTGGGCGGTGAGCAGGTCCCCGCCGTGGGTGTATTCAGCCATGGTTTGTTCCTCCTTTACGGGAACAGCAGAATCAGCAGCGGCACGCCGCAGAAGACAAGCAGGGCAAAAAAGGCGGTGGCGTACAGGATCCGGCCGGAGCGCAGGATGTCCAGGGGCTCAATGGGCCGCTGGTCGTCCCCGATATAGGGCTTGTCCACCAGCTTGCCGAAGTAATAGTTGGGCCCCGCCAGCCGCAGCTGGAGGGCGCCAGCGCAGGCCGCCTCGGTGTGGGCGGAGTTGGGGGACTTGTGGTTCTTCCGGTCCCGGATAAAAATACGCCAGGCGTTTTTCCCGTCGTAGCCCGCCGCCGCCCCGCCCAGGCACATGAGGACCCCGGCGACCCGGGCGGGAATCAGGTTCAGGATATCGTCAAACTTGGCCGCCGCCCGGCCGAAGTAGAGATATTGGTCGTTCTTGTAGCCCACCATGGAGTCCATGGTGTTGGCCGCCTTGTAGAACATCCCCAGGGGGGCCCCGCCGATGGCCAGGAAGATGAGGGGGGCGATCACCCCGTCGGAGGCGTTTTCCGCCACCGTCTCCACCGCCGCCCGGGCCACTCCGGCCTCGTCCAGCGATGCGGTATCCCGGCCCACGATCATGGACACGGCGTACCGGGCTTTGTCCAGATCCCCGGTCTTGAGGGCGTCGTACACCTTGCGGCTTTCCGCCGCCAGGGATTTGGTGGCCAGCAGCTGATAGCTCAGCAGGCTCTCCACCGCCAGGGCCAGCCAGGGGCTCACCAGATAGCACCCCCACAGCAGCAGTACGGTCAGGCCGGTGGGGATGGCCAGCGCCAAAAGCACCAGCGCCACGCCCCCTGTCAGCTCCCCCGCCGGGGACTTGGGCAGCATGTTGCGCAGCAGCTTTTCCAGCCCGGCGATCAACGCCCCGATGGCCCGCACCGGATGGGGGGCCCAGTGGGGGTCCCCCAGCAGCAGGTCTAGGCAGAAGCCGATGAGCAGGGCCAGCAAATGACTGATTCCCCAACTCATCCCTTGTACTCCTCCAGCACCGTCAGCTCCAGGGTGTCTGGGTTCAGGGCCATGCGGAAGCCGCCGCAGTTGGGGCACATCCAGCCGTAGTACTCCCGCACCGGGCGGCCGTACTTGCTCAAAAGGCCCATGAGGGCGCCTCCGTGGGACACCACTCCCACCCGCTCATAGCCGTGGGCGGCAGCGTCCGCCGCCAGCTTGGCAAGGCCGATGGACACCCGCTCCACCACCTGCTCCGCCGTCTCTCCTACCGGCATGGCGGCAAAGTTCAGGCGGTCCCCCGACTGGCCAATCCAGGCCTGATACAGGGGGTCGTCCTTCAGCTCCTCATGGTTCTTCCCCTCAAAGGGCCCGAAATCGCTCTCCCGCAGCTCGTCGATCACAGTGGCCTCCACCCCCGGCCACAGCAGCTCCGCCGTCTGGCGGCAGCGGGTCAGGGGGGAGCGGTAAATGTGCTCCACCCGGGGCAGGGTGGGACCCACCTTACGGGCCAGCTCCTCCCCCTGAGGGGCCAGGGGGACATCCAGAGTGCCCACGAACCGCTTTTCCAGGTTGCCCTGGGTGGTGCCGTGGCGAATGAGGATCAGTTCCATGATAGAGAATCTCCTTTCAGGGTCATGGGCAGGCCGCAGAAAATGCGCTCCACCCGCTCCGCCCGCTTGGCCAGGCGGCAGCACAGCCGCCCCACCTGCTCCCGCCAGGCCCGCTGGGCCGGGTCCACCGGCACCACGCCGCAGCCCACCTCGTCGCAGATGAGGATCACGCCGGGATTGGCGGAGAGCAGTTCCTCCTCGTCCAGGTCGGGCCACTCCTCCACCCCGTCAAAGACGGGCAGCGTTTTGGCCTCCTCCGGGGTGCGGGCCACCTGGTCGGGGGCATACCCGGTCTTTTGCAGCACATAGTCCAGCTTGCCCTGGGCCGCGCCGCCGATAATCAAGATCATACTACCGCCACCACCTTCTGCACAATCACCACCGCCAGTACCATAGCCAGCTCGCAGGTCTGGAGGAAAAAGCCGGCCAGGTCGCCGGTGACGCCGCCGAACTGGCGAAAGCTCATCACCCGGTAGTACAGGCAGGCCAGCCCCGCCCCCAGCAGGGCGGCCCCGCCGGCGACAGGGGAAATCCACAGCAGGCCGGCGGCGCACACCACCACCCAGATCACCAACACACCCCGGGCCTTAGCCGTGTCCATAGGCTCCGTAAAGGTGGCCAGCAGGCCGATGCCCCGGGCGTTGGGCAGGGTGACGGCGAACAGGCCGGACAGGCTGCGGGACAGGGCGGGCCCCAGGGCCAGCGCCAGGGCGGCGCTCCCCGCCGCCTCCACCTCGCACCAGAGGGCGAAGAACACCAGCAGATAGAGCCCGCAGCAGATGATGGCGAAGGCCCCGGTGTGGGAGTCCTTCAAAATCTCCAGCTTCCGCTCCCTGCTCTGGTGGGAGGAGAGGGCGTCGCAGGTGTCGCAGAACCCGTCCAGATGGATGGCGCCGCTGAGGGCAATGGGAATCAGCAGGGCCACGGCCCCGAACAGGGCGGGGCCGATGCGCAGCAGCTCCGCCAGGACCATCCAGCCGTACAGGGCGGCTCCGATGACCACCCCAATCAGGGGAAACCAGCACAGGGCCCAGGACAGGGCCCGTTTCTCCCAGTCCACTCTGGGCATGGGGATTTTGGAGTACATGGCAAAGGCAATGATGAGACTTTTCACGCAAAAACTTCCTTCCAGGCCACGGGAATCCCGCACACCACTTCGTATACCCCGTCCGCCTGGGCGGCGATGGCCCGGTTCAGCCGGGCCAGCAGCTCCAGATAGGCGGCGGTCTCCGGGTCGTACCGCACCCCGTCGGAATAGAGCTCGTTGGTGACCACCACCAGCAGTTCCGCCCGGGCGGCGGCCCGCTGGACCCCCGCCAGCACCCGGTCAAAGGCGCCGTCCCGCCGGGGGGAGAAATACTCGTTGGCGGACAGGTTGGACAGGTCCTCCAGCAGCACGGCGGAGCCGGCGGGCACCTCCAGCCGCTCCAGGCCGGTGGGGCACTCCAGGGTGGCGAAGCCCTTTCCCGCCCGCATGGCCCGGTGTCGCTCCACCCGGCGGACGCTCTCCTGGTCCCACACCTGCATGGTGGCCAGATAGACCCGCTCTTCCAGTCCGGCGGACACCACCAGACCCTCGGCAAATTCCGACTTGCCGCTGCCCGACCCGCCGGATACCAGAATCAGCATGGCCCTACCTCAGCTCAGGGGCTGGTAGGCCTCGATGTCGGCGGCCTCGAAGGTGGTCATCTCCCGGTACACCGCCAGGCCCATGTCCAGCAGAGGCATCACCGCCACCGCGCCGGTGCCCTCTCCCAGCCGCATCCCGGCGTACAGGAAGGGTTCCAGGCCCAGCTCAGAGAGCACCAGCTTGCTGGCGGGCTCGTCGGAGGCGTGGGAGCCCAGCATGTAATCCTTGCAGGCGGGGCAGAGCCGGGCGGCGATGAGGGCGGCCACTGAGGAGATAAACCCGTCCACCAGCACCGGCACACGGCACAGGGCGCCTCCCAGGAACACCCCGGCCAGCCCGGCCAAATCCAGGCCGCCCACCTTGCTCACCACGTCCAGAGGGTCGGCGGGGTCGGGCTTGTTTACCGCGATGCCGGTCTCAATGGCACGGATCTTCCGCTGCAGGCCCTCGCTGGACAGTCCGGCGCCCCGGCCGGTCATCACCACCGGCTCCTTGTCCAGGAATACCGCCGCCACGGCGGAGGAGGTGGTGGTATTGCCGATGCCCATTTCCCCGGTGCCCAGCAGCTTCACGCCCTTGGCGCACAGGTCGCGGGCAATCTCCACCCCGGTGAGCACCGCCCGCTCCGCCTCCTGGCGGGTCATGGCGGGGCCCTGGGTCAGATCGGCGGTACCCCGGCGGATATTTTTCTGCAGGATCCGCTCCCCCTTCAGGGGGGTGGCGGTTCCGATATCCACCGGCACCACCTCCGCTCCGGCGGCGCGGGCCATGGCGCACACGCTGGTATCGCCGGAGGACATGTTCTCCGCCACGATGGCGGTGACCTCCTGACCGGTCTGGGTGACCCCCTGGGCCACCACCCCGTTGTCGGCGCACATCACCACCACCGCCCGCTTGGAAATATCCACGTCGGGGCTGCCCGTCATGGCGGCCATGCGGATCACGGCGGTCTCCAGCGCCCCCAGGCTGTCCAGGGGCTTGGCGATTGCGTCCCAGCGGGCCTTGGCCGCCGCCGCCGCCCTCTGGTCGGCGGGGGTGATGGAATGGATCACTTCTGCCAGCGTCATAGCAATGCCTCCTGCATATAGCGGCGGGCCGCCGCCGTGAAATTACGGGCCAGCGCCGGTCTGGCCCAGAAATGGAAGTGGGGAAATCCGGCGTACAGGGTTGGGCTGTGGAACGCACAGTCCCAGCCCCGGTCGCTCTGGGGCTTCTGGGCGTGGAAATCCGCGCCGGGGGTGGTGCTGTCCCAGTAGTGGAACTCATGGGCGGGAAAGGACTCCCCCGCCCGGCACAGCAGGCCGTCTTTTTGGGCCGTCAGAGTCACGTAGCCGAACCGGCCCAGCTTGCCGGTGTTGTGGGCATCCCCGGAAAAGGCCCCCGCCATGCGCCAGTCGTACCGGCCGTCAGCGTCGCCCAGGTGGCGGTGGAGGTAGAGAAACCCGCCGCACTCGGCCACCGTGGGCAGGCCGTGGAGGATTTTGTCGTGGATCTCCCGGAGCAGGCTGTGGTTGTCCGCCAGCTCCCTGGCAAATTCCTCCGGATAGCCGCCCCCCAGATAGAGGCCGCAGGTCCCCTCAGGCAGCGCCTTGTCCGCCAGGGGGGAGAACTCCACCAGCCTTGCCCCCATCCGCTCCAGCAGCTCCAGACCGTCGGCGTAGTAGAAGCAGAAGGCCTTGTCCTTCGCCACCGCGATCACCGGCGCCCCCTCCACCGGCTCCGGCAGTTCCACGGGCTCGGGGTCCAGCGCCGGGGCGGAGGACGCCAGGGCCAGCAGGCCGTCCAGATCCAGGCTCTTTTCCGCCTGGGCCGCCAGTTTGTGGAGCTTTTCCTTCAGATTGGCCACCTCTCCGGCGGTGACCAGTCCCAGGTGGCGGCTCTCCAGGGCGCAGTCGGGAAGGCTGGGCAGATAGCCGTACACGGCAAGCCCGGTCTCCGCCTCAATACACGCCTTCAGCCGGGGATAGAGCATGGGGGACACCCGGTTGAGGATCACGCCCCTGATGCCGCTGTCTTGCCGGAAGCCCGCCATCCCCTTTACCACCGCCGCGATGGTCAGGGCGCTGCCCCGGCCGTCCAGCACCAGCACCGCCGGGGTCTGGGTCACCCGGGCCAGGTGGTAGGCGCTGGCCTCGTGGCTCATGGCGATGCCGTCATAGTAGCCCATGACCCCCTCGATGAGGGCCAGACCCGCCCCGGCGCTGTTCTGCTCCAGCAGATACCGGGTCTTGTCCACCCCCAGGAAAAAGAGGTCCAGATTGCGGCTCTTGGCCCCGATGATCTCACTGTGGAACATGGGGTCGATGTAGTCCGGGCCGCACTTGAAGGCCACGGGGTTTACCCCCCGGTCCATCAGGGCCTGGAGGACGGCGCAGGTGACGGTGGTCTTGCCTCCTCCGCTGGCGCTGGCGCACAGCAGCAGCCGGGGGGCGCTCATGCCCGTCCCTCCCCGGAGAAAATCCACACCGGATTTTGGGCGTCCATCAGATGATACCGCCCGGCGGAGCGGGTGCGGGTGGCGGACACCTGCACCATGTCGGCCCCCTCCAGGTGAGCGAACAGCTTTGCCGCCTCGGCCACCGTCTCCAGGGTGACGGCGGTACACACCACCCGGGCGGCGGGGTTTTTGTCAAAGATCACGTCCAAAATCTCCCCCAGCTCCCCGGAGGTGCCGCCGATAAACACCCGGTCGGGGGCGGGCAGATCCTTAAGGGCCTCCGGCGCAGTCCCTCCCACAATGGACAGGTTGGCAGCGTGGAACCGCTCTCTGTTTTCCTCCAGCAGGGCCAGGGCCTCCTCCTTCTTCTCCACGGCGAACACCCGCCCGGCGGGGCAGGAGAGGGCGCACTCCACCGACACCGAGCCGGTGCCCGCCCCCACGTCCCACACCACATGGCGCTCGGCCAGCCGCAGCTTGGACAGGGCCAGGGCCCGCACCTCCTCCTTGGTCATGGGCACATTCCCCCGCAGGAAGGCCTCGTCCGGCAGGCCGGAGCCGTTCCAGGGCCGGGTCACCGGGCGGGGGTTGACCGCCAGCAGCACGGACAGGTCGGCAAAGGTTTCCTCCGCCAGCTCGGCGGCGGTGCCGGTGACCACCCGCTCGTCGGGGTAGCTCAGCCGCTCCCCCACCGAAACCGTCACGTCCCCCAGCCCCCGGCCGGTCAGCTCCCGGCAGATGTCCTGGGCTTTCGTACTGCCCCCGGTGAGGGCGAAGGTGCGTCCGCTGCGCTGGATCTCCCCCACCACGTTGTGGCTGCGGCCGTGGGCGCTGACGATCTTCACGTCCTGCCAGTCGGTGTGGAGCTTGGCGCAGAAGTAGCTCAGAGAGGAGATACCGGGGAGGGTAACCACCTCATGGTCCTCCAGCAGGGCCCACAGCCGCTTGGCCCCGCTGTAAAAGCCGGTGTCTCCGGACAGGAGCACCCCGATGGGCCCCTCCTGCTGTTTGCCGATATATTCCGCGATATCGGCCCCGGCGATGAGGGGCACGCAGTCGTGGTCCTGGGCCCAGCTTTCCAGCAGCCGGGGGGCCCCCACCAGCACGGGGCAGGCTCGGACCGCCTCCAGGGCCTCCGCTGTCATGGTGCCGGGGTTGCCCATACCCACTCCGATGAGATAGACTTTCATGCCCGTCCCTCCCTCAGGCGCGCCTGGATCTCCTCCAGGGTATCGCCGGTTTCATTCCTGGGCCGCTCCACCACCAGCAGGGCCGCTCCAGCCTCCCGGGCGGCCTCCGCCTTTTCCCGGAACCCGCCGTAGCCGCCGGTGTCCTTGGTCACCAGGGTCTTGATGTCATATTGCTTCAACAGGGCCACATTCAGCTCCTTGGAGAAGGGGCCCTGCATACAGATGATGTTTTTGGGCGGAAAGCCCAGCTCCAGGCAGCGGCTCAGCGAGTTCATCATGGGGAGCACCCGGGGGTAACACCGCTCCACCAGGCCGGGTTTGGCAAACACGTCCAGCTCCTTGCTGCCGGTGGTGAGCAGCACGTTGCCCGGCAGCCGCTCCAGCATGTACGCCGCCGCCGCCATGTCCCCCGCCTTGTGGCACAGGTCCTCCCCGTCGGAGTGCCGCACCAGCCGGAGGCAGGGCAGGCCCACGGCGGCCGCCGCCGCCTGAATGTTGGCGGTGACCTCCACGGCGTAGGGGTGGGTGGCGTCCACCACATGGGTGAAGGGCCGGGAGGCCATCAGGGCCGCCATCCCCGCCTCGTCCAGCCGCCCCACATGGGCCTCGATCCCCGCCGGGAGCAGGGTCTCGCCGTACTCGGTGGCCACGCACACCAGGGCGGGGATATGCTGGGTCAGCAGCCACTGGGCCAGCTCCCGCCCCTCCCCGGTGCCGCCGAAGAGCAACACTTCCATCTTACTCCCCCCGCTGGAGATAGCCCCGGGGGGTGACCATCTTGCCGCCCAGCACCTTGGTCTGGCTGTTGCCCACAAACACGGTGGTGAACATGTCCACCTGGGTGTCCCGCAGCTGGCCCAGGGTAAGGAGCTGTCCTTCCTCCCCCGCCCGGCCGATGTTGCGGACGGTGCCGCACACGGTAGCCGGGTCCTTCTCCCGCAGCAGGATGTCGCAGGCCCGCTGGAGATAGTCGGGCCGGTTCCGGCTGGAGGGGTTGTAGAGGCAGATGACGAAATCCGCCTGGGCGGCGGCGCTCAAACGCTTCTCGATCTTCTCCCAGGGGGTGAGCAGGTCGGACAGGGAGATCACCGCGAAATCGTGGGTCAGAGGGGCCCCCAGCACGGCGGCCCCGCCGCAGGCGGCGGTGATGCCGGGCACCACTTCAATCTCAATGGGGTCGTACTCCTGGGCCACTTCGTAGATGAGCCCCGCCATGCCGTACACCCCGGAGTCCCCGGAGCACACCACCGCCACGTCCTTTCCGGTCAGCGCGGCCTCTACCGCCGCCCGGCAGCGGTCCACCTCCCGGCGCATCCCGGTGGAGAGCACCTCTTTCTCCGGAAAATCGTCCTTTACCAGGTCGATGTAGGCGGTATAACCCACGATCAGCCCGCACTCCTCCAGGGCCGCTCTGGCCCGGCCGGTCAGGTCGGCCCCACCGCCGGGGCCCAGTCCGATGACAGTTACTTTCATAGCATATTCCTTCCCGCCACCGCCACGGTGACGCCGTTTTTTGCCTGTTTGGGCACCAGAATGGTTCCGCCCACCCGGACTGCCGCCCGCTCGCACACGTTGTCCACTCCGGTAACCCCTTTTACAAAGTCGGAGGGGGTGAAGTCCCCCTCCACCGCCGCCAGCTCCGCCGCCGGGTAAACCGCCAGGGGCAGGCTATGGGCGGCGCAGAACTCCAGCAGCCCGGGCTCGTCCTGCTTCAGGTCGATGGTGGCTACCTGGCAGACCGCCCGGGGCTCATATCCCGCCAGGGCCGCCTCCGCCGCCGCCTGGATCGCCGCCGCCGGCGTCCCTCTCCGGCAGCCGATGCCCAAAATCAGCCCTCTGGGGGCCAGACGCAAAGTGCGGGCAAAGGGGCCGCTCCCGGTCTCCCAGGTGACCCACACTCCCAGCTCCGCCGGGCCCTCGGTAAGCCCCGCCGGGCAGGGGTGGCCAAATTCACTGGCAAAGCCCACTGGCTTGCCCTCCAGCAGGGCGGCGGACACCGCCTTGGCCAGGGCCCGGTCCGTAAGGACCATGTCCCGTTCCCTGGCCCACACGTCCACGGCAAACAGGCCGTTGACGTCGGTGGCGGTGGAGAGGGCGGCCTGGCCGCCGGTGAGGGCGGCCACCTTCAGGGCCAGCTCATTGGCGCCCCCCACATGGCCGGAGAGCAGGGGGAGCACAAACCGCCCCGCCTCGTCCACGCTCACCACGGCGGGGTCGGTAAATTTGTCTTTCACATGGGGGGCGATGGCCCGGACGGCAATGCCGCAGGCCCCCACGAAAATCAGAGCCTCCCTGCCTCTCCACATCTCCTCCGTCCAGCCCTCCAGGCTGTCGTAGGCCTCCGCCCCCACCTCAGGGGCAAACCGGGCGGGCACATGGAGGGACGCCCCCAGGCTGTCCGCCAGCGTTCGCCCCAGCTCCGCCCCCCGGCGGGTGAAGGCGATCACCGCCGCTGTCACCGGCTGGCCTCCCGGAATTCATGGGTGAAGGCGGGGTCATAGAGCTTGGACCGCTCGTATTTTTCCCCAAGGAAATTACCTATCGTAATCACCGCCGTCTTGGTCACATGGTTCTCCCGGGCGGTCTGAGCCAGGGTGGACACGGTGCAGCGGTATACCTTCTCCTCCGGCCAGGTGGCTTTATACACGATGGCCGCCGGGGTGTCGGGGGCGTAGCCCCCCGCCGCCAGCTCCTTTTCCACATCTTCCAGCAGGCCGGTGGACAAAAACAGCACCATGGTGCAGCCGTGGGAGGCCATTTTGCGCAGCTGCTCCCCCTCGGGCACCGGGGTACGGCCCGCCATGCGGGTGATGATCACCGACTGGGATACGTCGGGCAGGGTGTACTCCGCGCAGAGGGCGGCAGCGGCTCCGGAGAAGGAGGACACGCCGGGGGTCACGTCGTAGGAAATGCCCAGCTTGTCCAGCTCGTCCATCTGCTCCCGGTGGGCGCCGTAGAGGGAGGGGTCGCCGGTGTGGAGCCGAGCGGTGGTGCCGCCCTTTTCCTCGGTCTGCCGCATCACTTCAATGACCTCTTCCAGGGTCATTTTGGCGCTGTCGTACACCTGACAGCCCTCTTTTTTATAGTCCAGCAGGGCGGGGTTCACCAGGGATCCGGCGTAGATGATCACGTCGGCCTCCCCCAGCAGCTTGGCCCCCCGGACGGTAATCAGGTCGGCCCCGCCGGGGCCCGCGCCGATAAAATGTACCATAAGCTCCTCCTATACCCGGTGGAGGACCAGCAGCCGGTCCGCCCCCGATGTTTTTCCCAAAATACCATATTGATTGGAGAAAAAGACCGCCTCAATCTCCAGCGCCGGACCCGCCCGGCGCTTCAGCTGCTCCTCCAGGGCCTGGGCGATGGAGGCCATCACCGGCTCCAGCAGGCCCGCCTCCTGCAGCAGGGTCACGCCCGCGTCGGTGGTGGGGCTGTCAAACAGGGCCCGGAGCAGCTCCGGCCCTCCCCCTGCCAGGGCGGCGTGGGCGGTGAGGGTCTCCCGCCGTCCGTCGGCCACCCGGGAGTGGGTGTTCATGCTCCCCGCCGCCGCCTTGATCAGCTTGCCCAGGTGGCCCACCAGCAGCAGGGAGGCAAAGCCCAGCCCGGCGGCGTGGTCGATGGCCGTTCCCAAGTAGTTGCTGCAGGTGCAGCGGTGGGTCAGGTCCAGGCCCAGCGTCTGCCGGGCGAAGGAATCCCCGTAGTTGCCGGGGGTCATCAGCAGATCTTTCACCCCGGCGGCTTTGGCCATATCCTGCTCCAAATACAGTGAGTCGATCAGGGCGGCCTCGCTCATGGGCCGGACGATGCCGCTGGTGCCCAGGATGGAGATGCCCCCCTCAATGCCCAGCCGGGGGTTGAAGGTGCGCCCGGCCAGTTCCTCCCCCTGGGGCGCCGAGATGGTCACCGCCAACCCGCCGGTATAGCCCGCCGCCGCCATGACGGCCTCCACCATGGCCGTGATCATCCGCCTGGGGGTGGAATTGATGGCGGCCGCCCCCACCGGCTGGTCCAGGCCGGGCCGGGTAACCCGGCCCACGCCCGCGCCGCCGTCGATGGTGACGCCGGGGGCATCCGTCCGCTCCACTCTGGCGCAGATCAGCGTCCCGTCGGTCACGTCCGGGTCGTCGCCCCCGTCCTTGCGGACGGCGCAGACGGCCCAGTCCGGCCCGGCGGCGTGCTCCAGCAGCTCGGCCTCCACGGTGATGCCGGCGGGGGTATCCACCCGCACGGCGGGCAGGCTCTCGCCGGTGAGCAGCAACCGGGCCGCTCCGGCGGCCGCCGCTGCCGCGCAGGTGCCGGTGGTATAGCCGCAGCGCAGCCGCTCTCTCCCCACCGGGAGGTAGACCTCCAGTTTCGCCATACCGCCCTCCTTACCAAAAAGAAAGCCCTCCCGTTATGAGGGAGGGCCATTGTGCCTGTGTCCTGCCGCACTCTCCACCTCAGAGTTACGCAAACGACATTGCAGTGGGTCTCCTGGCTTGCGCTTCCTTCTCCGGCGCGCCTTCTCAGCCCTTGGGAGGGCCAATGGCTCGTGCGCCTTTGTCCACGCTTACAGTAGAGGTAAGACTGCGCCGGATTTTCACCGGCTTCCCCTGATGCGGTTCTCCGCGGCTGCAAGTGCTTTCAGTTGTTTCCTGGTTATTATAGCAACCTGCTGATAAAAAGTAAAGGCAAATCAGATGGATTCTCTTTTTTTCACACAAGTTGGACAAAATTTTCCCATTTTTGCAGGCCTATTCATACCGTTTCCCGGCGATGATCATGGGCACGAACAGGCCCAGAGCGGCCGCCAGCGTCAGCCACAGCCGCCCCGCCGTCCACAGTCCGGGGACGAAGCACTGGATGGCCAGGTAGAGCAGGGGGAATACCACCGGCGTCACCAGCAGCCACCACCGGGCCGCCCCCATCAGATGGGGCCAGTTCCGGTTGCTGATGCGGACGCCGGCCAGATTCAGCCGGACAGGTCCGCTGCTGAAGGAGCTGATGTGGTTCTGGTCGTAGTAGGCGGGCAGCACGTCGGGGGCCAGCAGGCAGACCCAGGCGCCAAAGCCCAGGCACAGCCCCTCCACCACCCCCAGCTCATTCCACAGCACCGGCCAGGAGAAGCCCGCCCACCGCAGGGCCAGCAGCTCCACCAGCGTCAGGGCCGCGGACAGGGCCAGCAGCAGCCCCCGCCGTTTCCGGTTCTGCCGTTTCTGTTTTCGCTGGGCGCCGGACAGCTCCAGGGAGCCGGTCACCAGCTCCTCCACCTGCTCCACCGGCAGGGTCTGCTCCTCCAGTCGCTCCCCCCGGAGCAGCTCGGTCACCGTCACCCCCAGAATTTCCGCCAGGGGGGTGAGCAGGGAGATGTCGGGCAGGCTCAGCCCCCGCTCCCACTTGCTCACCGCCTTGTCGGACACATAGAGCTGCTGGGCCAGCTCCTTCTGGGTCAGGCCCTTTTCCTTCCGCAGCCTCGCCAGGAAGGCCCCAAAGGCCTCCCGGTCAATCTCATACATCGTACCGGCCTCCTTCCTGCCGCCATGGTAACGCCGCTGGGTCGTTTTGGCAACCGACCAGCGGTAGAGCCGGGCAAAAAGTGCCGTGGAACCCGTTCCACGGCACTTTTTCAGCACTCCATGACAAAATTAGTCAGCAGCACGCCATGGCGTTCCACCTGCTGCTCCCGCACCACACGCCAGCCTCTCCGCTCAAAAAAGGGCCGTGCGGTAAGGGAGGCGTGGGTCACCCTGGCCCCGGGCAGGGCGTCGCACAGGGCGGAGGCCACCCCCCGCCGCTGCCAATCCCTGTGGACGTACAGCCGGTCCAGGTAGCCGTCCGCCGCCAGGTCGGCAAAGCCCACAATGGTCTCGCCCTCCACCGCCACCAGAGTGGTGTGCTCCAGGAAGGAGGCATTCCAGGCCGCCAGCTCCACCCGGCCGTCCGCCCAGGCGTCCAGCTGAGGCTGGGTGTAGTCCCGGGCGCAGACGGTGTGGACGGTGTGATAAAACAGCTCCGCCAGGGCGGGGCAGTCCTCCGGGCGGTAGGGCCGCAGGGTCATGCCTTCCGCCTCCTTCCCCGCAGGCTTTTTCCCCGTTTGAGCAGGGCGCTGCCCAGCTCAAAGAGGTTGAGCATCAGCTTGAATACTGAGTAGGACAGGCCCAGGAACACCAACAGCACCAGGAAGGGCTGCAGCTCCAGGGGACTGAGGCCGAAGTTCTGGCCGAAGAACAGGATCGTCACCGCCGAGGAGCCCGCCATGGCCCCCCACAGCACCCGCCGCTTCCAGTCGAAGGGCTTGCACACCTGATAGAGCACCAGAATACCCATGACGATGAGCAGGATGGCGGAGATGGTGGACAGCTCGTCGGTGGTGAAACCGAAGGCCAGGTAGAAGGCCTCCACCCCCAGTACCACAATCAGGTCGGCCAGCCCGCCGGGCAGGGCCGAGCGGAACACGTTGGCCAGGAAGTTCCCCTTCACCAGGCTGTGGTTGGGCTCCAGGGCCAGGAAAAAGGAGGGCACGCCGATGGTGACGGCGCTGAGCAGGGAGAGCTGCAGCGGGGTCACCGGGTAGGGCACGGTGGCGAACAGGGAGATGATCGCCAGGCAGAAGGAGAAGATATTTTTGACCAGATAGAGGGCGGCGGCCCGCTGGATGTTGTTGATCACCCGCCGCCCCTCGGCCACCACACGGGGCATGGCGGAGAAGTCGGAGTTGAGGAGCACCAGCTGGGCGGCGTGGCAGGCGGCGTCGGCGCCGGAGGCCATGGCGATGCCGCAGTCGGCGTCCTTCAGAGCCAGCACGTCGTTGACGCCGTCGCCGGTCATGGCCACGGTGTGGCCCTGATTCTGCAGAGCCCGCACCAGCTTGCGCTTCTGGTTGGGGGTCACCCGGCCGAACACGGTGTAGTGCCGCACCGCCCGCTCGATGTCGCTGTCGCTGCGGAGGGTGGCGGCGTCCACATACTTGTCCGCCCCCTCGATGCCCGCCTGACGGGCCACCTCGGCCACCGTCACCGGGTTATCCCCCGAGATCACCTTCACCGCCACCCCCTGCTCGGCAAAGTAGCGGAAGGTCTTGGGGGCCGCCGGGCGCACCCGGTTGGCCAGCATGGCCAGGGCCATGGGGGACACCCGCCGGGGATCCAGCCCCCGCTGCTGGTCTGGCACCCCGTCGTACTCCGCCACCAGCAGCACCCGGTAGCCCTTGGCGGACCAGGGCTCCACCTGCTCCTTCAGGTCGGCGTACCGCTGGCCCATGATGAACTCGGGGGCTCCCACCACAAAGGAGCCGTGGCCGGGGAACACGGCGGCGCTCCACTTGGCCGCCGAGGTGAAGGGGATGGTCTGGGCGGCGTGCCAGGTGGAAGTGCCGTGGAACTTCTTCTGCATGGCCCGGCCGGTGTCGTTGTCCGCCTCCATTACCTTGTAGAAGGCGTTGAGGGTCTCGGTGACCACCGTCTCGGCGTACTTTTCCTGATCCAGGTACACCACCTCCCCCACCTCCATGTGGGGCTCGGTGATGGTGCCCGTCTTGTCCACGCACAGCACGTCCACCCTGGCCAGGGTCTCAATACAGTTCATGTCCTGAGCCAGCACCTTGCCCTGGGCCAGGCGGATCATGCTCACCGCCAGGGCCACGCTGGTCAGCAGGTAAAGCCCCTCGGGGATCATGCCGATAAGGGCGGCCACCATAGACACCACCGCCTCCTGGGCGGTGCGCTCCAGGAAAAAGTACTCCTTGACGAAGAGTGCCACCCCGATGGGCACCAGCAGGATGCCGATGATGCGGATAAGCTTGTCCAGGGAGGACATCATCTCGCTCTTGCCCACGGTGACGTCCTTTTTGGCCTCCAGGGTAAGCTTGGCGGCGTAGGAGTCCGCTCCCACCCGGTCCAGCCGGGCCCGGCACCGCCCGGCCACCACGAAGGAGCCGGAGAGCAGCTGGTCCCCGGGATTTTTCACAATGGCGTCGGCCTCGCCGGTGATGAGGGCCTCGTTGACCTGTACCTGGCCGGAGAGAACGGTGGCGTCGGCGGGGATCTGCTCCCCGGAGGAGAGCTCCGCCACGTCGTCCCGCACCAGCTGGGCCGCTGGGATGGACATTACGTTTCCCTCCCGCACCACGTTGGCCCGGGGCGCGGACAGCAGGTTCAGCTTGTCCACCGTCTGCTTGGAGCGCAGCTGCTGGATGATGCCGATGCCGGTATTGGCCAGGGCGATGAGCAGAAACAGCAGATCGTCAAGGGACCCCACCGCAATGAGCAGGGCGGCCAGCACGATGAAGATGAAGTTGAAGAAGGTGCAGCAGTTCTCCCGCACGATCTGCCCCACCGTCTTGGTGGGGGATTCCACCGGGTCGTTGGCCCAGCCGTGGTGCTGCCGCTCCTTCACCTGGGAGAGGTTCAGTCCCTGTTCCGGGTCCGCCGTCACCTGGGGGACCTCCCGCCGGGTACGCTGGGCCGGTTGAGCCGGTTCTGTCCGGCGCAGTTGTTTCTTTGCCATGCTTCCGCCTCTGTCTTTTCGTGGTCTTTTGTAGGCATTATACTGGATTTGCCGCTTGTGGACAAGGGCGGCAGGAAAATCTTAACGGTTTCCTCACAATTTTTTCGTATTTTAACAAATTTCTTTCGTTATTCGCAGACATATCCGGTCTGCCCGGTCCTGTCCCCCGCTATACATGGGTACAAAGGAGGTTCGCCTATGGAATGGAAACCGGACCAGAAAAAGACCGTTACCCGGCTGCTGCTGTGCGCCGGAGCGTCGGCGGCCCTGCTGGGGGCGGCGGGCAGGCTGTCTGCCCTGGAGCCTTACCGCCCCTGGCTGGAAGAGCACAAGCTGGAGGCGGGGGCGGCCCTGGCGGGGGCCCTGTTCGGGCTGTCCCTGCTGTTTCTCCCCCTGCCGGGAGAGGACGGCGGGGAGGCTGATCCCGACCCCTGCGAGGGCTACGTCCCGGTGGATTAGCGCAAAAAGGACCCGCCAGAAGGCGGGTCCTTTTGCATCAGCGGAACAGGGGCAGCAGGGCCGCGCCGATGATGCCGGCATCGTTGCCCAGGGCGGCCCGCACCAGCCGGGTGCGGCGGACGCTGTTGCGGGCGTAGTCCTCCCGGTTGAGGATGTAGCGCACCGGAGCCATCAGGGTCTCCCCCTGGGCGGAGGGCCCGCCGCCGATGCAGAACACCTCCGGCTGGAAGATGTTCACCAGGCTTGCCACCCCGCAGCCCAGGTAGTTCACATACTCGTCAATGACCTTCCCGGCGGCGGCATCCCCCTGGGCGGCGGCGTCAAAGGGGGTACGGCCGTCAACCCCCTCCAGACTCCCCGCCAGCTGCCACAGCAGGGAGTCGGGATGCTCCTCCATCACCTCACGGGTGCGCTTGATGAGGGCGGTGGCGGAGCAGTAGGCCTCAAAGCAGCCCTTCCGGCCACAGGTACACAGCCGGCCGCCGTACTCGATGACGAAGTGGCCCACCTCCATACCGGCGTAGTTGAAGCCGGTGTACAGCTTGCCGTTGAGTACCGCGCCGCCGCCCACGCCGGTGCCCAGGGTAATGGCCACCATGGACTGGCTGCCCTTGCCCGCCCCGGCGGCATACTCGCCCAGGGCGGCGGCGTTGGCGTCGTTCTCCAGATAAATTTTCTTGTGCAGGCGCGCCTCCATCAGCCCGCCCAGGGGCACATCCACAAAATTCAGGTTGGACCAGAACCTGATCAGTCCCTGCTCCGGCTCGATGGTACCAGGGGAACCAATGCCCACCGACTCCACCTGCTCCAGCGGCACCCCGGCCTTTTCCGCCGCGGCCCGGGCGGCGGCGGCCATCTGGTCGGCCACGGCCTCGGCGCCCGTCCGGGGTGTGGGCAGGCTGACCTTACCCAGGATGGTTCCCTCCCTGTCCACAACGGCGGCCGCCACGTTGGTGCCGCCCAGATCAATGCCAAGATAGTGCATACTCCCAGCCTCCTCCGTTTCTTCTGCTGACATTATAAAACACCTCCGCCCCCGGCACAAGCACAAAAACGCCCCGGTGGGAGAGATTCCCCGCCGGGGCGTAAACTGAGGGCGCTTATGTGGTTACCGTTCCCCGGGCGGGCCGGGGCAGTCTAGGAGAGAGCTCCACCTGCCTTTTCCGGCGGGAGCGCAGGTGGACGGCCAGGGTGATGACGCCGCTGACCAGCAGGAAGGCGTAGAAGCTGATCCCCCGGGACACCAGCACCGCCGGGGTCACCAGGGCGGGGCCGAAGAACAGGGCCATGGCAGTGACAAAGCCCCCCTCGGAGGCCCCCACCGCCCCGGGCAGGGGCAGGTTGGACACCGCCAGGGTCACCAGCGCCTGGGTGCAGATGATGCTCACCGCGCTGCTGCCGGTGAGGCCGAAGGCGTAGTACACCATCACGGGCACGGCAAACAGGGCGGTCAGCTGGAGGAAGCTCAGCCCCAGCAGCACGGGCACCAGGCCGGGGTTGGCCTTGACGCACTCCGCTCCCCGGCGGTACTCGGCCAGCTGCCGCTCCAGCTTTTCCCGGGCGGCGGTCTCGTTGCGTACCAGGCGCAGCCGCACCAGCAGCCGCAGCACCCCGCCGGTGAGCTTGCGGGCGGCGTTGGGCAGGAACATGAGGCAGAGCATCCCCGCCGTCAGCACCCCGTTGACCAGGGCGCCGTAGAGCAGCAGGAGCATCAGTCCACCCCCCAGGTTGGACACCAGAGAGAAATGGGAGAGCACCACCGCCAGGGCATAGCCCACCACCGTCACCTGATAGCACACGGCAATGAGCATCATGTTCAGGGCCCCGTGGGCGGCGGGGATGTTGTCCTTGGACATATAGTAGACCTGGGCGGGCTGTCCACCGGTGGAGGAGGGGGTGATGGCGCTGACGTAAAAGCCCACAAAGGAATAGCCCAGGCAGCGGCGGTAACAGGTCTTGTGGCCCAGTCGGCCCAGGATCAGCCGGGAGCACATGGCCTCGCACCCCACGAAGGCCAGCATCAGGCCCAGGCCCAGCACCAGCCAGCCCGGCCGGACCTGAGCCAGAGCGCCGGCCAGCTTGCCGGGGGACAGGTCCTTCAGCAGCAGATAGCCGGTGAGGGCCATCAGCGCCAGGATCATGCCGATGCCCAGCAGACTTTTCCGCTTGCTCATCCTACCCGCACTCCCTTCTCCGCCGCCAGGCCGGAGAGCACCCGGTTCAGGCTCTCCTCCTCCAGGCGGGATTTCATGGCCCGCATCCGGGCCGACATGGCCGCCAGGGCCACATCGTTATAGATCAGATTCCGAATGGCCTCCAGACAGGCCTCCGGCTCCTTGGACGCCACCCGGCCCATCCCCCGCTTCACCAGGAAGCGGGCGTTGTTCTTCTCCTGCTCCAGGAAGGGCTCCCAGGCCAGGATGGGCAGCTCGGAAAAAATACTCTCAAACATGGTGATGCCGCCGGGCTTGGTGAGCACCAGGTCGGAGGCGGCCATGTATTCATACACCCGGTCGGTGAAGCCCAGCACCTCGATGTTGGGATACTTGCCCGCCAGGCGGTCGTACAGCTTCTGGTTGCTGCCGGTGATGATGGTGGTGCGCACATTGGGCAGGGCGTTAAGGGCCTCGTAGAAGGAGTCCTTCCGGGGCATCAGCCCCAGGCCGCCCCCCATGATGAGCAGCCGCCGCTGTCCGTCCGCCCGCCGCCGGCCGGGCCGCTTGAACTCCAGGCGCACCGGGATGCCGGTGACGCAGATGATCTCCCGGTCCACCCCCTTGGCGGCCAGCTTCTCCTTGATCTCCTCCGAGCCCACCAGGTAGCAGTCGGTGCCCTTGTGGATCCACTCGGAATGGCTGGACAGATCGGTGACGCAGGTAATAAGGGGCAGGGCGCTGCCGGTCTCCTTCTTCCAGCGGGACATCATCCGGGCGCAAATGGGGTGGGTGGCGATGGCCGCGTCGGGCTGCCGGTCGGCCAGCAGCTCCTCCAGCCGGTCCATCTCCTGCTCCTCAAACAGCCGCCAGTCTCCGGCGGGCAGGTCCTCGGTGAGCTTATAATAGAGGTTGAACAGTCCGCTGCCCTGGGTCACCAGCAGGTTGAACCAGCGGTACATGGCCTCGGAGCTGTTGGGTCTGGTGTAGGCGATCAGATCCAGCACCTCCGCCTCCGCGCCGGGGAACGCCCGCAGCAGCTGCTGGCGCAGAGACATGGATGCGGACCAGTGGCCCATGCCGAATTTTCCGGTCAGAATCAGGATTTTCACGGTGTTCCCCTCCCTTTCCTAGCTTACAGCTCTAGTATAAAGGAGCTTTCTTTAGAAAACCAGAGCCAGTTTCTTAAAAAGAAATTAAGAAAAAGAAACATTTTATGGATGGTGTTCCAATATGCGCTCCGGCGGCTCCTCCGGGGGAACGCAGCAGACCGCTCCCCGCCAGCCGTTCCCGGCGTAAGAGCGGAAGATAAGCCCTTCCAGCTCCCCCGTCTGGCCGGGGCCGAGCCGGGGCACGGCGATGGTCTCGGGGCGCTGCCGCAGGCCCTCTCCGGTACATTTCACCCGGGCCTCCTTCAGGGTCCAAATGGTGTACAGGCTCTCCCAGTCTCCCCCCAATTCCTCATACCAGGCGTACTCCTCCGGGGAGCAGATATACCGGGCCAGACCGGCCCGCCGGGGCCGGACCATCTCCAGATCCACCCCCAGAGGGGCGGCCCCCACCCCGCACAGGGCCAGGTCTCCGCTGTGGCTCAGGTTGAAGTGGAGGTCCGGCCGGTGGGGAAAGAAGGGCTTGTCCCCCGCCTGCCGCTCCAGCTCCGGTAGTCCGGGCAAGCCGTATTCGGCCGCCAGCAGCTCCGCCAATAGCCCGTATGCCTCTCCTGTTCCAAGCCAGAGCACCATGGCCCTCCCCCCTTTCTCCTCAAGATACCACAAATATTCCCGTTATTCCACCGTTTCAAACGTGCCCAGGAACAGGGGCACCCCCCGCTCCAGGTCCACCACGGCGTAGCAGAAGGGCCGGTCCAGGCACAGCTCCACCGGGTCCACCGGCTCCGCAGGCGCTCCCGCCGGCACGGCCACCACCGTGGCCGCGGCGGCCTCGGTGCCTTTCTCGTTCACCTCGATCTTCGCCCGGTGGTCCACGGAACTGACAAACAGGGGCAGGCCTCCTTCCACGCTCCCCAGGGCGGAGAAGTCGGCCTGGCTGGGGTCGAAAGCGGACTCCAGCCCCAGCTCCTTCAAGGCGCGGGAGAGACTGCCGCCCCACTCCGCCTCAAACTTGGGCATACGCAGGTACACCAGGGTGTCCTCCGCCGACTCCAGCAGATGGGAAAAGGTCTCCCCGTCCAGCTCCTCCAGCCAGCTATCCAGCTCCCCGTCCGGCAGGACCGCCACAAAGACCAGCCGCCCGTCGTCATAGGGCAGTACCACCCCGGCAGCGGTTTCTGTGCGAAAATGCCCCTCGGTCCGCACGCCGTTGGAGAGAAAGTCGGTATCGGTCACCGTGCCGTCGGCGGCGGTAAAGGGGTGGGTATCGGTGTCGTTGGGGTCAAACTCGTCCGCCCAGGCGGTCTTCAGCCACAGGGCGTTGACCAGCAGCAGGGCGGTATCCTCCGCCAGGGGCTTTTGCAGCATCTGGGGGATCATGCCCCGGGTGACCTGGTCGATCCAGTCATTCACCGCGTTTCGGGTCCGCTCTGCCCCCAGGTCGGCCTGGTAGACCCCCGCCTCATAAAAAGCGGCGCACCGCTCCAGAAACAGGTCGTTGGCCGTCAGCATCTCATCCACCCACAGGGAGTTGGCGATGGCGGATTGGGTGCTCCCCTCCAGGGCCAGGTAATCGGCCAGGAGAGAGGCGGCGTTTTCGTTAAGGGCGTCCACATCCGCCCCCAGCAGGGCCTCAAATTCCGCTCGGGTGTCCCCGGCCGCCCCGTTGGCCGTCATGGACAGGGCCAGGGTCACCGACAGCGGGGAGAGCAGGGTATTTTCCCCCGGCCGCCGCACCGCCCGGAGCAGGTTGGCACCCAGATTCCCGATGGCGGCGTCGGCCTGGGGCTGAGTCTGAAAATCCCCTTTGTCCCCCGCCTCGTGCTCGGGGATGAGACTGACCGCCCCCGCCACCCGGAGAGCGGATGGGTTGGCGCCGCACCCGGCCAGCAGGGCCAGGGGCAGCAGCAGCGCCAGCAGCTTACGTTTCATAAAAGGCCCTCCTTTTTCTTCGGTTGCTTTTTAGACGGGAAGTGGGGTAAAATGTTCCTGGTCTTAAAGCACTCTTAAAACATTTCCCCGCCAGAACTTAATTTCTTTCCGCTAAACTGTGACCACGGTATGAGGTGAGGCTATGAATACCATTCTGATCTGCGACGACGACAAGGACATTGTATCCGCCCTGGACATCTACCTGTCCAGCGAGGGCTTTGCCACCCTGAAGGCCTATGACGGGCTGGAGTGTCTCCAGCTGGCCCAGGCCAATCCGGTGGACCTGATCCTGCTGGACGTGATGATGCCCGGCCTGGACGGCATCCGCACCACCGCCAAGCTGCGGGAGAGCTGCAACGTACCCATCATCCTGCTTACCGCCAAGAGCGAGGACGCAGACAAGGTGCTGGGCCTGAACATCGGGGCGGACGACTATATCACTAAGCCCTTCAACCCCATCGAGGTGATCGCCCGGGTGAAGAGCCAGCTGCGGCGGTACACCAGCCTGGGAGGCAAGAGAGGCGGCGGACCGGCAGGGGACCCGGGGGTGCTCATCAACGGGGGCATCGCCCTGGACGACGGAGCCAAGTCGGTGACGGTGGACGGGGAGCCGGTGAGCCTCACCCCCCTGGAGTACAACATCCTCCTGCTGCTGATCAAAAACCCCGGCCGGGTGTTCTCCACCAGCCAAATCTACGAGCTGGTGTGGAACGACCCCTCCCTGGGTTCGGAGAACACGGTGGCGGTCCACATCCGCCACCTGCGGGAGAAAATTGAGATCGACCCGGCCAACCCCCGGTATATCAAGGTGGTGTGGGGGCTGGGCTATAAGATGGAAAAGGTGTGAGGGGGCCACCGCCCCTCCGCCCGGAGGGACGCAGCGCCATGAAAACCCTGAAAACCAACCTGGCCGTCAAGCTGGCGGCGTTCTTTCTGGCCATAGCCACCGGCGCGGGGGGCTTCTGGGCCTCCCTGTTCATTCTGTCCCAGTGGGATACCCTGTGGACGGGGACAGGCTACTACACCAGCAACTCCTATTATCAGGATGTGAGCAACCGGTTCTATCAGGCCAATGAGCTGGCCTGGCTGCTCCAGCAAAAGGAGTGGAGCGACGGTTCCCTGCCCTACCTGGATCAGCAGCGGATGGAGGAGCTGCAGGAGCTGCTCTCCCCGGAGCAGACCAACTTCCGCTTCGCCATCCGCCGCAACGATACCGGCACCCTGCTCTATACCAACGGGGACGCCAACCTGCCCCTGAATGAGCAGGTTCACACGGTGGAGCGGCAGGCGGTGACCATTACCATGGGCCGGGAGGCCTTCTACCCCACAGGTCAGCAGCCGAAGGTGGCTGTAGATACCAGGGAGGAGCTCCAGTTTCTCACCTCAGAGCTGGCTCTGGAGTATGGCGTTACCGACCCCCTTACCGTGGAGGATGAGTTCTACATCGGCCAGCAGGAGTACAGCGAGTATGCCAGCTATCTGCCCGCCCTGGCCCTGCTGGCTCTGGCGCTGGATGCCCTGTTCGCCATGCTGCTGGTGTTCCTCCTCCGCTCCGCCGGTTGGCGGAAGGGATCTGAGCAGCCGGTGCGGGGCGGCTTTGACCGCATCCCTCTGGACGGCCTTCTCTTCTGCGTCTTTTGGCTGGTGATGCTGATGCTGGCCGGGGGCGACTCCATGACCTACGCCGCCAACCTCAACGGCCTGACCAACGATCTGGTGGTGGGGCTGGCCTTCATGTCCTGCGGGGTGGCTCTGTGCCTGCTGTCCTGCCTGGTTACCATCGCGGTGCGGGTCAAAACCCACACCGTCCTGTCCTGCACCCTGGTGGCTGCCTGCTGCCGGCTGGTGGTCCGGGCCGCCCGGGCCATGGCCCGGAGCTGGCCCCTCACCTGGCGCCTGGTGCTGGTGTTTCTGCTGTATCTGCTGGGCTCGGTGCTGACCGGGCTCACCGTCTTTCTCTTTCCCATCTACCAGGGGGCGGTGCTCTACGCCCTGTGCCGCTGGACCATCCAGTGGAAGCGGCTGCGCACGGGGGCGGAGCACATTCTGGGCGGCGAGCCCGACTATCAGATCGACACCGCCCATATGTACCACGACCTGGCCTCCCACGCCCGGCAGCTCAACGACCTGGGCCAGGCCATCGGCGCGGCGGTGGAGGAGCGCATCCAGAGCGAGCGGTTCAAGGCCGAGCTCATCACCAACGTGTCCCACGACCTGAAAACCCCCCTCACCTCCATCATCAACTACGTGGACCTGCTGAAAAAGCATGGGCTGGACAGCCCCGACGCCCCCGCCTACCTGGATGTGCTGGACCGAAAGAGCCAGCGGCTGAAAAAGCTGACAGAGGACCTGGTGGAGGCCTCCAAGGCCTCCACCGGCAGCCTGAGCGTCCACCTGGAGCGGCTGGGCATGGTGCAGCTGTTCCAGCAGGCCCTGGGGGAATTTGAGGAGAAATTTGCCCAGAGCGGCCTGACGGTGGTGCCCCGGTTTCCCCCGGAGGAGCTGTGGATCATGGCCGACGGCCGCCATCTGTGGCGGATCATCGACAACCTGCTCTCCAACTGCAACAAGTACGCCCAGAGCGGCACCCGGATCTACGTGGATATCCTCCAGCAGGAGGGCCAGGCGGTGCTCACCATCAAGAACGTCTCCCGCCAGCAGCTGAACATCCCCGCCCAGCAGCTGATGGAGCGGTTTGTCCGGGGAGACGAGTCCCGCACCACTGAGGGCTCCGGCCTGGGTCTGTCCATCGCCCGCAGCCTTACCGAGCTCCAGGGCGGCCAGTTTGACATCGCCATTGACGGAGACCTGTTCAAGGCCACCCTCTCCTTCCCGGAGGCTCCGCCCCAGACGGAGGAGGCCCTTTCTCTTCCCTCTGACCCATAAACCGCAAGACGCCCCCCGGCTCAGCCTGAGCCGGGGGGCGTTTTTGTGGTCTCTCACTTGTGATAGAGCTTGTTGGTCTCGTACTGGGGCTCGCAGGTGAGCCGGAGGCCCAGGCGGCTGTAGGTGCCCGAGTCCACCGGGGACAGGATGACGGTGGAGTGGGCCTCGCACCCCCGCAGGGCGGAGAGCTGGTCCAGGGCCTGCTTGGCCAGGGGGTTGGTGGTGGCCGAGATGGCCAGGGCGATGAGGATCTCGTCGGAGTGGAGCCGGGGATTCACCGAACCCAGGTGGTGGACCTTCACCTGCTGGATGGGCTCCAGGGCCTCCCGGGAGATCAGATGGTGCTCATGGTCGATGCCCGCCAGGGCCTTCAGGGCGTTGAGGAGGGTGGAGGAGGAGGGCCCCATCAGGTCGGTGGTCTTGCCGGTGACCACCTCGCCGTTGGGCAGCTCGATGGCCCCGGCGGGCTTGCCGGTCTCCTCGGCCACCTGGGCGGCGGCGGCCACCACCGGCCGGATGGACACGTCCACATGGGCCTGCTGCATGATGGTCTCCAGCTTGAACACCAGCTCGTCCCCGGCGGTGCCGATGCGGCGGTCGCACAGGGCGGTGTAGTACCGGCGGACGATCTCCTGCCGGGCGGCGGCGCACACCGCCTCGTCGTCCACGATGCATTTGCCCGCCATGTTCACCCCCATGTCGGTGGGGGACTTGTAGGGGCACTCCCCCATGATCTTCTCGAACATGGCCGAGAGAACGGGGAAGATCTCCACATCCCGGTTGTAGTTCACCGTGGTCACACCGTAGGCGGCCAGGTGGAAGGGGTCGATCATGTTCACGTCCCCCAGGTCGGCGGTGGCCGCCTCGTAGGCCAGGTTCACCGGATGCTGGAGGGGCAGGTTCCAGATGGGGAAGGTCTCAAACTTGGCGTACCCCGCCTTCACCCCCCGCTTGTACTCGTGGTAGAGCTGGGACAGGCACACCGCCATCTTGCCGCTGCCCGGGCCGGGGGCGGTGACCACCACCAGGGGCCGGTTGGTCTCGATATAGTCGTTTTTGCCGTACCCCTCGTCGCTGACAATGAGGCCGGTGTTGTGGGGATAGCCGGCAATGGGATAGTGGAGGTAGGTCTTGACGCCCAGGTGCTCCATCCGCCGCTGGAAGGCGTCGGCGGCGGGCTGTCCGGCGTACTGGGTGATGACCACGCTGCCCACCAGCAGGCCCTGGCCCCGGAAGGCGTCGATGAGCCGCAGCACGTCCACGTCGTAGGTGATGCCCAGGTCTCCCCGCACCTTGTTTTTCTCGATGTCGCTGGCGCAGATGGCGATGACCACCTCCACCGAGTCCCGCAGCTCCTTGAGCATCCGGATCTTGCTGTCCGGCTCAAAGCCGGGCAGCACCCGGGATGCGTGGTAATCGTCAAAGAGCTTGCCGCCGAACTCCAGATAGAGCTTGTTGTCAAACTGTCCGATGCGCTCCCTGATGTGGGCCGACTGGAGCTCCAGATACTTCTGATTGTCAAAACCGATCCTGTCCATGTTCCGGTTTCCCGTCCCTTCTCGCAAAATTCACTCACCCGGTATTGTACCACAATTCCGGCCTGGTCTGTAGGCTTTTTTCTCGATTCGGCAAAATTTCCGGCCGGGGTTGACAAAATCCTCCTACAGCTGTAGTATGCTTATAGATACTACAGCTGTAGGAGGGATGGCAATGCGTCTGAGCGACAAGGAGTGGCAGGTGCTGGAGGTTCTGTGGAGGGCCCGGAGGGGCTGACCCTGGGGCAGGTGGTGGAGGCCCTCCGTCCCGCCACCGGCTGGAGCCGGAACACGGTGCTCACCTATCTCACCCGGATGGAGGCCAAGACTCTGGTGGTCATCCACAAGGAGAATGCTCCCCACCGCTACCGGGCGGGGGTGGACCGGGAGGCCTGCGCCGCCCAGGAGCGGCGGGGTCTGTTGGAGCGGGTGTACCAGGGCTCGGCGGGCAGACTGGTGGCCGCCTTTCTGAAGGAGGAGAAGCTCTCCCCCCAGGAGCGGGAGGAGCTGCGCAGGCTGCTGGACGACATGGAGGTATGACCCATGGAAAACATCTGGGCCTTTTTGCTGCAAACGCTGACGGCTTCGGTGGCGGCGGCGGTGCTGCTCCTGGCCAAGCGGCTCTTTCTGGATAAGCTCTCCCCCCGGTGCAGTACGGGGTGTGGGCCATTCTGGCCGTCCGGCTGCTGCTGCCGGCGGGGCTCTGGGGCCGGACGCCCCTGCCCGGCCTGAGCGTGGCGGTGGAGGCGGTGAAAACCGGGGCGGAATCCCATCTGTCCTCCGCCCTCTCCTCCCCCTATGCTATCACGGAGGTGCTCTCCCCCATTCCCCTGGTGCGGCTGATCCGGCCGGGCAGCGTCACTGATCTGCTGTTTTACCTCTACGCCGCCGGGGTGGTTCTCTCCCTGCTGTGGTTTTTCCTGTCCTATCTGGCCCTCCGGCGGCGGGTGGCGGGGGGCCGGACCCCCTCCCCCGCCGCGCTGGAGCAGGTGAAGGCGGTGGCCGCCCGCTACCGCCTGGCCCGTCCCCGGCGGGTGGTGGTGCTTCCGGGGGTGGAGAGCGCCTTTGTGTGCGGCCCTCTGGCCCGGGTGCTGGTGCTGCCGGAGCGGGAGGTGGACGACAAGGTCCTCCTCCATGAGCTGCTCCACCTGGAGTACGGCGACCTGTGGGCGGGGGTGGTCCTGTGCGCCCTGCGGTGCCTCCACTGGTGTAACCCCTTTCTGTGGTTCTGCTGGGACAGGGCCCAGAACGACTGCGAGGCCCTGTGCGACCAGCGGGTGCTGGAGCGGCTGGAGGGGGAGGAACGCCGGGCGTACGGCGTGATCCTCCTGTCCATGGCGGACGGCCGGTACGCCCGGGCACCGGGCACCACCTCCATGGCCAACGGCGGGAAAAACATCAAGGCCCGCATCTCCTCCATCGCCCGGTTCAAGCGGTATCCCCGGGGGATGGGCTTCGGCTCCGGGTGCGTGGCGGCGGTGCTGGCCATCGCCTGCCTGGCGGGCACCAGCGGGGCGGTAGATATTCCCGACTTTGACCAGCGGGGCCCCCTGGCCCTGGCCCGGGCCCAGGTCAACCGGCCCACCACCGTGGCCGGGGCTCTGGACACCTACGCCAAGGCCCTGCTGTGCGACAGCCCCCTGTATTACGCCATGGTGGCCCCCGAAGCCTCCCGGCAGGCCGCCGTGGAGGCGGCCTCCGCCCCCTATCGGGAGGCGGAGCTGGAGGACTATCTATACAGCGCTCCCTTCCACGACCTGGGGTTTCGCTGGCACCGCCCGGCCTGGCAGGCGGAGTGGTCGGTGATGAATCTGCTGCCCGATGGGGCGGGGGGCTACACCGGGGTGCTGCTCTTCACTCCCATGAGGGGTGACGAGGCCCAGGGTCTGGCCTGGCAGCCGGTGGCCGTCCGGCCCCTGGGGGAATTCTGGACAGTGGAGCCCACTGGGGAGCTGACCGCCCAGCTGCGGGAGGACTGGTGGCTCTGCCCCAGCACCAGCACCCCCTATGCCACCTACACGGCAGAGAGAGAAGGGCTCTATCTGGAGGTGGACTTCCAGTGCCGGCTGTGGGTGGACAACACCGTTCAGACCGGCTCCTCCGACTTCTTTTCCTCCTTCTCCACCTCCGGCTATCTGGACCCCAAGCCCCGGCCCCACGCCTCCTTTACCCAGCTGCAGACGGGTGTGGGGGCCCGGCTGGTGTCCACCGGGACCGGGGAGGCCATTTCTTTGCCCATCACCGTGGCCCCCATGGAGCCGGGTGACGACCCCGTCCGGGCTCTGGCGGAGAGCAACTACACCTTCACACTGAGCCCCGGCAGCCTGGACGAGGATCCGGTCCAATCCAGCAGCGGGATCACCGGAGGAGAAAACCTCACCCTCACCGAAATGCCCGCCGCCCTGGCGGTGTCCATCCGGGACGGGGCGGACACCTACACCTGGACGGCCACACTGGAGAGAGGAGGCCAGTCATGAATCAGGAACAGATTTACCGGGGCCTGAGCAAGGTAGCCTGGGGCTATGTGTTTCTCACCTTCAATCTGAACCTGGGCACCCTGAACGTGCTGCCCAACTGGGCGGGCTACCTGTTCTTCCTGGCGGCCATCGGCCTGCTGGGGGAGGAACTGCGGGACCTGCCCCTGTTAAAACCCTTCTGCATCCTGCTGGCGGCGGTGGATGTGGTGGACTGGCTGGCCATTCTGGTCACCGGGGAGAGCCTGGTGGGGCGGTTTTTCCTGGTCTACCTCCTGGTGGTGTGCGTGTCCATCTACTTCCAGTTCCAGCTGATCACCGACCTGGCTCTGCTGGCGGAGGAGCACGGCCTGCCCTCGGCGGTGCTGCGGGGGTGCCGCAATGTGGACGCAGCCATCAGCGTTCTCATCCTCCTTCCCCTGCCCTGGGAGGATAACGAGCTTCTGACCGTGCTCTTTGTCCTCCTGCTGCTGACCGGCATTATCGTGCGCCTCATCCTGGTGTGGCAGCTCTTCACCCTGCGAAAGTCCTTCCGCCCGGAGGCGCCCGAGGCGTAAAAAAACCGCCTGTCCAAACGGACAGGCGGTTTTCTTCTGCTCAATTAGTCGGTGACGAAGGGCAGCAGCGCGATCTGGCGGGCGCGCTTGATGGCCTCGGTCAGCTGACGCTGATGCATGGCGCAGGTGCCGGTGGTGCGGCGGGGCAGGATCTTGCTCCGCTCAGACAGGAACCGGCGCAGCTTGGCGGCATCCTTATAGTCGATGTGCTCCACCTTATCCACGCAGAAGGTGCAGACCTTGCGGCGCTTCCGGCCGCGGGGACGCTCTCTATCCATAGCCATAACAGGAAAACCTCCTTTTGACGGGCCTGCAGCCCGTTTGTTTGATCAGGGCGGTGTCACCGCCGCAAAAAGTTCAATCAGAAGGGCAGCTCCCCGTCATCTTCGGAGAGCTCGGCGAACTGATCCCCCGCCGCGGAAGGCGCGTAAGCGCCGCTGGCCGGTGCCGGAGGCGGCGCATAGCCGCCGGGGGCTCCGTAACCGCCGGAGGGCGCGGCGTAAGCGCCGCCCTCGGCGTCCCGCTTGGAGTCGCCAAAGTATACGTTTTCGGCCACCACTTCGGCAGAGCGGCGCTTGTTGCCGTCCCGGTCGGTCCAGTCACGCAGCTGGAGCCGGCCCTCCACCACGGCCAGCCGGCCCTTGGTGAAGTAGCGGGAGACAAATTCCGCCGTCTGGCGCCAGGCAACGATGTCGATGAAATCGGTGCTCTTTTCGCCGGTGGTCTTGTCTTTGAAGTCCCGGTCCACCGCCAGAGAGAAGGACGCCACAGGCGTGCCGGTCTGGGTGTGGCGGAGCTCGGGGTCACGGGTCAGGCGGCCCATGAGAATAATCCGGTTCAGCATAGCTGCCTCCCCCTCTCTCTTACTCGTCGGTGCAGACGATCAGGGAACGCATCACGCCGTCGGTGATCCGCAGGATACGGTCCAGCTCCCGGGGGAACTCGGGCTTGGAGCTGAAGGTCATCAGCACATAGTAGCCCTCGGTCATGTCGTTGATGGGATAGGCCAGGCGGCGCTTGCCCCACTCGTTGACCTCGGCCAGGGTGCCGTTCTGCTCCACCAGAGTCTGGAACTTGGACACCATGGCAGCGGTGGCCTCCTCGTTCAGGTTGGGATCGAGGATGTAAACCACCTCATAATTTCCGCTGAGTTTTGCCATTTTGTTTGCACCTCCTTATGGACGTATGGCCCCCGCCCGTTGTCGGGGGCAAGGATAGTGCCTGTTTTTCAAACAAGCCCTATTATTATATAAAAATTCCGCGAAATGTCAAGGGTTTTTTCAAAGTTCGCCTGCAGATTTTCTCAGGAAAGGGCCTCCTGCCACCGCATGAGCAGGACGGCGGCCTGGGCCCGGGTGGCCTGGCCCTGGGGGGTGAGGGTGGAGCCGTCGCCGGTGCCGGTCATCAGGCCCTTTTCATACACATAGGCCACCCCGTCGTAGTACCAGGCGGTTTCGTCCACGTCGGCAAAGGGCAGGGGCTCCGGCTGGTCCGGCTCCTCGGGGATCAGGACGAAGGAGGCCTCCACCTTCACCTGGGAGCCGGGCATGATAAAGGTAAATTTGCCGCCGCCCTGGTCGGTGAGCTTCAGCCGGTTGCCCTGGTTGTCGGTGACGGTCAGGGTGTCCAGCTGATAGCCCTCGTCGGGGGTGGCGGTCACCGTCACGGTGCTGCCCTTGACGGCGCTCTAGGGGGATACCGTAACCGTGCCGTGCTCCGGAGCGGCAAGGGACACGGCATACATGGCGCTGCCGGAGCCGCCGCCACCGCCGCCGGAGCTGGAGCCGCCGGAACTGCCGCCGCCGCTCTGCTGCTCCACCACAAAGCACAGCGCCACGTCGACGCTCACGCCATAGGTGCCGGAAACGGTAAGGGTTTCGCTATATTCCCCCGCGGTAAGCCCGGTCTTGGGCTGGACGGTGAAGGTAGCTTTGCCGCCCACATGAAGCTCCAGGCTGCCGGCGGTGATCACATCGTAATACTGGGAGGCGGGCTGAGTCAGGGTAATCGCCTGCTCGCCCGTGTTGGTGACGGTGACGGTCTTGGCCTCGGGCTGGGTATAGCCGGTGTAGACGCTGCCAAAGTCCAGGCTGGCGGGGGCGGCGGTGAGCCCAACTGTCTTTACGGTACAGACCATGGTGGCTTCAGCCGGCGCCACCTGGTCGGGAATATATTGTGCCACAACATCGGGAATGTCGCTGGTCACTGTAATATTGGTCTGATAGCTCCCCTGCGCCAGCTCCGCCTTCGGAGAGACAGTAAAGGTGGTGGATTCGCCTGGCGCCAGAGAGGCATCCATCAGCGCAATATCCAATGTGAAATTCTCGGCGTTGTCCAAGGAGACCTTAAGGCCGGAAAGAGGAACGGCGCTCTTGTTGGTTACAGTGAAGGTCACCGACGTGGGATTTGACCCCGTGGAGGTCCCCCCCCGGAATATCTCCAGGGAGCCATTGGGCGGGGTCACCTCCAGCTGATAGGTCAGTCCATGGACGGAGCCGGCAACATCCTTCCACCCTTCCGCCGTTTTATAAGCCTCCGCATTCTCTTCCGGCACAATGATGCGGAAGTCCTGGCTGACGGCTAGCAGGGCATCTTCGCCCAGAGTTGGAGGATTTTTAGAGAGCAGCACCAGCTCGTCAAGATTGGAGCAGCCGTAGAACGCTTCATCCCCAATGCCGGTGAGACTGTTGGGCAGGGTCATTGATGTGAGATCGTCGCAACTGGTGAATGTGCACTGCCCAATGCTGCTGAGATTGGTACAGCCGCTCAGATCCATTGTGGTGAGACCGCAAGCTTGGAATGCGTAGCCCTCAATGGTGCTGAGGCTGGTACAGCCGCTCAGGTCCACCGCGGCCAGGCTAGTGCAATCGGAAATGCGTACATATCAATGATGGTGAGGTTGGTACATCTGCTGAAATCCACTGTGGTGAGATCGGAACAACTGTAAAATGCGTATGTTTCGATGCTGGTGAGGCTTTCGGGCAGCGCCACCGTGGTGAGATTCCCGCATCTGTGAAATGCAGAACCTCCAAGGGCGGTGATGGCGTATGTGTTGCCGTCGCTGTCCGTAATCTGGCCCGTCAGATCCAGTGCGGCGCCGGTAAAATTCTGGTAACTCCCAATGGTCAGCTTACCAGAACCGTCGTCCGTCACGTTCTTGAGCACAACGGTGTCGCTGGACAGGGTATAGGTCAGTGTTTGAGCGGTCGGATCATAGGTCCAATCCGCCGCCAGGGCGGTGACGGTGAACAGGCCGGCCAGCAGACCGGCGCACAGCAGCAGCCGCAGCAGTTGTTTTTTCATACCTGACGCCTCCTCATTTTCTGACACAGGGGTTCTCCCTTGTGCTGATGGCATCATTATGACACAACTTTGCTGTTTCCGCATCGCTCTTTTTGGCACCAAAAAGAGGGGTGTCTGCGGGACTCCGCATAGCCAAACAGGTCCTCTCTCACCCCAGCAGGTCGGGGCCGGGGAGCTCCATTTGCCGCTTCCGGGCGGCGGAGCGGGCCAGCTTGTCCGCCAGGGCCTGCCGGTCGCCGGAGGCCAGGGCATCCCGGTAGGACTGGAGGTTGTCCAGCAGCCGGTCCAGCACCGTCAGCAGGGCGGGCCGGTTCAGGGAGAACAGCTGGGTCCACAGCCCCACGTCCAGGGCGGCCACCCGGGTGCAGCCCCGGAAGGAGGAGCCCTCAAACCCCCGGCAGGAGAACAGATCCGGGTCGTCGCATACCGCCACGGCAATGATGTGCATGACCTGGCTAGTGTAGGCGATGAGGGCGTCGTGGGCCTCCGGCGTGGTGCGGCACACGTCCTTGCAGCCGATGTAGGCCGCCAGCCGCTCCAGCAGGGCCATGTGCTCCGGCTTGCTGCCCGTCCGGGGCACCATGAGGAAATGGGAATTCTGAAACATCTCCCCAAAGGCGTGCTCCACGCCGGAGAATTCGGTGCCCGCCATGGGGTGGCAGCCGATGAAGTCCACCGTGTCGGGCAGCCCCTGGGCCCCCTCCAGAATGGCGGTCTTGACGCCGCACACGTCCCACACCAGGGCTCCGGGCTTGAAGCGGTCCCGGTGCGCCGCCAGGAAGTCCAGAATCCCCTGGGGGTGGAGGGCCAGGGCCACCACGTCGGCCTGGGGGAGCACCTCCTCCGCCCGCTCGGTGACCCGGTCCCCCACGCCGTGCTCGGCGGCGTAGCGCAGGGTGGGCTGGGACACGTCCACTCCCACGATCTCGTAGTCCTCAAACCCCTTCAGGGCGATGGCCAGCGACCCGCCGATCAGGCCCAGGCCGATGATGGCAAGCGTCTTTTTCATCCCTTACAGCTCCCTTCCCACGCAGGGGGCCAGGGCCCGCAGCTGCTCCATCAGGGCGGCAAACTGGTCGGGGGTGATGGACTGGGCCCCGTCGCACAGGGCATGGGGCGGGTCGTTGTGGACCTCGATGATGAGGCCGTCTGCCCCGGCGGCCACGGCGGCCAGGCTCATTTTCTCCACCATCCAGGCCTTGCCGCAGGCGTGGGAGGGGTCCACCACCACCGGCAGGTGGGACAGCTGCTTCACCGCCAGCACCGCCGACAGGTCCAGGGTGTTGCGGGTAAAGGTCTCAAAGGTGCGGATGCCCCGCTCGCACAGGATCACCCGCTCGTTGCCCCCGGCCATGATATACTCGGCGGACATGAGCCACTCCTCAATGGTGGAGGAGAGCCCCCGCTTGAGCAGGATGGGCTTGGTGGTCTTGCCCAGCTGCTTTAAGAGGTCGAAATTCTGCATGTTCCGGGCCCCCACCTGGATGACGTCCACGCACATCTCAAACATCTCCACATTGTCGGTGGACATGATCTCGGTGACGATGGGCAGGCCGGTGACCGCCCGTGCCTCCTGGAGCAGGCGGATGCCGTCGTTGCCCATGCCCTGGAAGGCGTAGGGGGAGGTGCGGGGCTTGAAGGCCCCTCCCCGGAGGGCGGCGGCCCCGGCGGCCTGGACGGCCTTTGCCACCGCCACGATCTGCGCCTCGCTCTCCACCGAGCAGGGCCCGGCGATCACCGCCAGCTTTTTGCCCCCCACCAGGGCGCCCCCTCCCAGGTCCACCAGGCTGTCGTCCGGATGGTACTTCCGGTTGGCCTTCTTGTAGGGCTCGGTAACCCGCATCACCCGGTCCACGCCGGGCAGCAGGGAGAGCTCCTCCTGATTGATGCCGGCGGCGTTGCCCTCGGCCCCCAAAATGGTGATCTCGGAGCCCTTGGACACCATGACCTTCACGCCCCCCGCCTCCATGGTGCGGATGGCCTGCTGCAGCTGCTCCGGGGTAAAGCCCGGTTTCATGATCACTACCATTGTTATAACCCCTTTCCGGAAAAAACAAAGACCCGCGGCCGCCCCAGGGCGGCCGCGGGTCTCTCTGCTCCTCGCTGGGAGGTATGTCCCCGTCGCAGGCCGGTCATGGGCAGGCAAAATCGCCGCTGGTCACATACCAGCGGTAATAGCCGTACACAGAACCGGTCATGTACTTCATCCGGGCACACCCTCCTTTCCTTGTAAGCACTTTAGCACTTTTAGGCGCGAAAGTCAAGAGGAATTTTCTCTTGAAATCCTACCACCAATGTGGTATTATATAACCGACTAAAGCAAGGTAGGGATGCACATGAAAATTTCCACAAAGGGGCGCTATGCCCTGCGGCTCATGCTGGATGTGGCGCTGAACAGCAACGGGACGGCGGTTCCTTTGCGGGATGTGGCCCAGCGGCAGGAGATTTCCGATAAATATTTGGAGCAGATCGTGACCCAGCTCTCCCGGGCGGGCCTGGTGCGCTCGGTCCGGGGCGCGGGGGGCGGCTATCTGCTGACCCGGCCGCCGGAGGAGTACACCGTGGGGGAGATCCTGCGCACGCTGGAGGGCAACCTGGCCCCGGTGAGCTGCGCCGACAGCGACGATGTGTGCCGCTGCAGCCGGGCGGCCAAGTGCGTTACGGTGGAGGTATGGCGGGATATCCAGGCGGCGGTGTCCAGCGTGGTGGACCACCTGACCCTTGCCGATCTGGTGGCCCGCTATCATGAAAAGTGCCCGGACGACCAGGAGAGCGCCGGCTGATGTTCCGGTTTCCAACAGCATAGACAAAAGGGACGCTGCAAGGTTTTGCAGCGTCCCTTTGCTTTAATCGTAAATGCCGGTGGACAGGTAGCGCTCTCCGGTGTCAGGGAGGACGGCCACGATGGTCTTGCCCTGGAAGGCGGGATCCCTGGTCAGCTCCAGAGCCGCCCACCAGGCCGCGCCGGAGGAGATGCCCGCCAGCACACCCCTGTCTCTTGCCAACTCCCGGGCGGCATCCATGGCCGCCTGGCCGGGGACGGGCACAATCTTGTCCACCACGCTCAGGTCCAGGGTGCCGGGGACAAAGCCCGCGCCGATGCCCTGGATCTTGTGGGGCCCGGGCTGGCCGCCGGAGAGAACGGGAGACTCGGCGGGCTCCACCGCCACCACGGTAATGGCGGGGTTCTGCTCCTTCAGGTAGCGGCCCGCCCCGGTAATGGTGCCGCCGGAGCCCACCCCGGCCACCAGTACGTCCACCTTGCCGTCGGTGTCCCGCCAGACCTCCGGGCCGGTGGTCTCGTAGTGGGCGCGGGCGTTGGCCGGGTTGTTGAACTGGTCGGGCATCCAGGCGCCGGGCACAGTGTCCAGCAGCTCCTTCGCCTTGGCAATGGCGCCGCCCATGCCCTTGGCTCCCTCGGTGAGCACCAGCTCCGCCCCCAGGGCGGCCAGAAGGCTCCGCCGCTCCTGGCTCATGGTCTCGGGCATGGTGAGCATCACCCTGTACCCCCGCTGGCGGCCGATGTAGGCCAGGGCCACGCCGGTGTTGCCGCTGGTGGGCTCCACAATGGTGGCCCCCGGCTTCAGCAGCCCCTTCTCCTCCGCGTCCAGGATCATATACAGCCCCGCCCGGTCCTTGGCCGAGGACAGGGGGTTGAAGCTCTCCAGCTTGGCCAGCACCGCCCCGCCGCCGTTATCGGCCAGCCGGAGCAGCGGGGTGTTGCCGATCAGCCGGGCAATGGAATCCGCAATCTTCATGGAACAGACCTCCTGGTGTTTTTGTCAAGGATAGCACACAATCCCCACAAAATCAATAGGAATTTATGAGTCACCCAGGGGGATGGCCAGGTCCAGAGAGCCAGCGTGGGTAAAGCTGAGGGTAAACTGGGCGCTGTCCCAGGGGTAGCCCTCCAGAATATACTCAAATTCGTAATTGCCCGGGGCCTCCCGGTCGTTTCGCATGCTGTAGCCGCCGGTGGTGTGGGCACCTCCCTCCGGGTCGCGAAACTCCAGCTCAAAGGGGGAGCGGCTGGTGGTACTGCTCACCTTCACCGCCCATTCCTCCCCTGTGCCATGCGTGCTCACCCGCTCCACGGTCAGGCCGGTCACCTCCTCCGGCAGCTGGCCGGTCCAGGTGTTCGCGGCCAGCTCCACTGCCACCGGTCCGGCCTCCTTGTCCAGCCATACCGCCCCGTCCAGGTGCAGGGTCAGATCCGAACGGTCCTCCACGAAGTACAGGCTCTGGAAATAGTAGGTGTACCCTCCGGAGGCGGAAATGGTGCTGTCCATGGCGTCGTAGACCGCTCCGTTTTCGCCGGTGAAGTGGAAATCCAGATCCTCCAGCCAGGCGGTGTTGTCCGGGTCGTCCGCCAGATAGAGGGCGGTCTTGGTGGGGGTGAGCTCCAGCCGGTCCACCAGCAGCCGCTGGCCGTCCACCTCCACCCACCGGTCCACCGGGATCTCCACCGCCGGGGCAGTCTTGGCCGGATCCAGGGTGATGGGGAAGGTGTAGACATGGCCCAGCCGCTCCTCGTTCCCCTCATGGTCGCTGCCCCACAGCTCCACCTCCAGGGTCAGCTTTTGGGGGATCTCCTCCAGCGCACTGAAGTGGACCTCAAACTGCTTCAGCTCCTCCCGGCTGTCGCCGCTGGTCACCGCGTAGCCCTGCAGGGGGCCTCCCGTTTCGTCCTTCAGGTCGCAGGAAACGCTGTAATAGGGGTATGCGCCGCCGTCGGTGCGGTAGAACACCACCATCTGCTGGGCATCCGCGATGACATATTCCAACGTGAGGGTAAGCCCCTCAAAGCTCTGGCTCTGGCCGACATACTGCACGTAGTCGTGCTCCACCGCGGCGGACAGGCTGGGGGAGAAGGCCACCGCCGCCGCCAGCTCCCGCAGCACGGGAACCTTGCCGCAGGCCAGGGCGAAAGTGGGCAGGGTATTCACCGCCAGGACGAAGGCGGCGCACACCCCCGCCGCACTCCCCAGGGAGATCCCCCACCGTCTCCCCGCCCGGCGGCGCTTGGCCCGGGCCCTGGCCCGCAGGGCGGCGCCCTCCAGGGCGGCGGGGGGCTGGTCCAGCTCCCGGATCAGGTCCCAATATTCCTGCTGTCGGTTCATGATGCTCCCTCCTCGTCGGTCAAGTCCAGTTTCAGCAGTTCCAGCGCCCGCCGCTGCCGGGTGGACACGGTGCCCCGGGGCAGCTCCAGGGCAGCGGCGGTCTCCTCCAGGGTCAGGCCGGTGAAGTACCGCAGGATGATCACATCCCGCAGCTGGGCAGGCAGGCGGCGGATGGCCTCCTTTAGGGGGAGGGCGTCAAATTCCTCCCCGGCGGTCTCGGGCAGCTCCTCCACCGCCAGCTCCCGCTTCCGCCGGCGCAGCTCGTCCCGGCACACGTTGAGCAGGATGCGCACCAGCCAGGTCTCCAGATATTTGGGCTCCCGCAGCTTGCGGTAGCTCAGATACCCCTTGTACACCGCCTCGTCCACCGCATCCACCGCCGCCGTCTCGCTGCCCAGGGTGAGCAGGGCCGCCCGGTAGAGCTTTCCCCGGGCCTCCTCCGCCCGCTCCAGGTATTCCAGCTCGGTCAAGGTCCCTCCCTCCTTTCCTTTTCACCCATTAGACGGCGAAGCAAGGCACTTTGCTTGCGCCGCCGGAGCATTTTATAAAAAAAGCAAGGCCCGCCGGAAGGCGGGCCTTGCTTTTACGGGCATGGATTAGAACACAGTGACCACGGCGCCGTTGTAGGTCTCGTCGATGTAGGCCTTCACCTCGTCGCTGCACAGGGCGGCGGCCAGAGCCTGGATGGCGGGGTCGTTCTCCCGGCCCTCCTTGACGGCCAGCACATTGGCGTAGGCCTGGGCGGCCTCGCCCTCGGCGGACTCCACGGCCAGGGCGTCAGCCATGGACAGGCCGGCGTCGATGGCGTAGTTGCCGTTGATGACGGCCATATCCAGGTCGGCCAGGCGCAGGGGCAGCTGAGCGGCCTCCATCTCAGAGAACTGCAGGTTCTTGGGATTCTCCACAATGTCGTTGATGGTGGCGGTGATGCCGGCGTCCTCAGACAGGGTGATCAGGCCCTCCTGCTGGAGCACCAGCAGGGCGCGGCCCTCGTTGGTGGCGTCGTTGGGCACGCCGATGAGGGCGCCGTCGGCCAGCTCGTCCAGGCTGGTGGTCTTGCCGGCATACAGGCCCATGGGCTCATAGTGGACCGCGGCGGCGCTCACCAGATGGGTGCCGTACTCGGTGTTGAAGTCGTTCATGTAGGTGATGTGCTGGAAGTAGTTGGCATCCAGGGAGCCATCCTCCACGGCGTTGTTGGGCTGCACATAGTCGTTGTACTGGGCGATCTCCAGGGTAATGCCCTGCTCGGCCAGGATCCCCTTCACCACCTCCAGGATCTCGGCGTGGGGAGCGGGGGTGGCGCCCACCTTGATGACGGTGCCCTCCAGGTTGGCGCCGGTCTCAGAAGGGGTGTTGGACTCCACAGGGGTGGTCTCATTGCCGCCGGCGGGGGTCTCGGTATTGCCGGAGGTGGAGACGCAGCCGGCCAGCAGGCCGAAGGTCAGGGCGCCGGTGAGGAGCAGAGAGGCAAGCTTCTTCATGGTACATTTCTCCTTTTCATTTCGCGTATTTCCCCAAATATGAGCACAAAAAAACGCCCTTGAATCCATTTCAAGGACGAGAGCTTTCGCTTCGTGGTACCACCTTGCTTCACCCATGCCTCACGACAGGGGCCTTATGGAGTACAACCATACTCCTGCGCGCTTACGGGCGCACCCGTCGCAGCCTGTGCGTATTCACGCAGTCGGTGCGCCGCTCCGAGACCATCTTCACCGAAACCTTCCGTACCCGTTCCCACCAATCCGGGCTCTCTGTGCCGTATCTTAACGGTTACTCTTCTCTTCCTTGCGTTTGAGGGGCGTTATTCAGTTCCCTTTGGGTTGCATTTAGTTTACAACCCCCCAGCTCTCCTGTCAACCGGATATTGTGCACAAAAAAGGGGGCGGGCAAACCCTCCGGTTTGCCCGCCCCGCTGATTTTACAGTGCGCCAGGGGGGGTACGCTTGTCCCGGTTCACCTGCCGGTTGGCGTCCCGGCGGCCCTTCTTGCGGCCGCTCTTGCTGAGGCGGCGGTCCACTCCCACCGCGGTATGGGTACCGATGGACTGGATAATCTGCACCAAAATCACCAGCACGATCACCGCGCCGTAGAGGATCACCACCTTGTTGCGGTAGTAGCCGTAATTGATGGCGGTGGCGCCCAGGCCGTTGCCGCCGATGATGCCGGCCATGGCGCCGTAGCCCAGGATGGTGATGGTGACGGTGGTAGCGCTGGTGAGCAGGGAGGGCATGGCCTCGGGCAGCAGCACCTTGCGCACGATCTGGAAGGGGGAGGCCCCCATGGACTCGGCGGCCTCCAGCACCCCGTGGTCCACCTCCCGCAGGGAGGACTCCACCATCCGGGCCACAAAGGGGAAGGCGGCGATGACCAGGGGCGGGATCATGGCGTTGGTGCCCACGCTGGTGCCCAGGATCACCCGGGACAGGGGGATGGCCATGATCATCAGGATCAGGAAGGGCACCGAGCGGAGGATGTTGATGATGAAGTTGATCACGCTCATCAAAGGCCGGGGCAGGGGCCGCACGCCTCCCTGCTCGCCGGTGACCAGCAGGATGCCCAGGGGCAGACCGATGATATAGGAGAAGATGGTGGCCAGCACGGTGGAGTACAGGGTGGCCCAGATGTCGCTGCCCATATTGTCCATCAGAACCTTCAGCTGCTCCTGCACGTCAGGGCTGTTGAAAAAATCAAGCATGGTAATCGGGCACCTCCTCCACGGTAACGTCTTTCTGGGCTTTCAGGTAGCTCATGGCCTTGGCGGCGTCGTTCTTGTCCTCCGGCAGGCCCAGCAGCATGGAGCCGAAGGCCTTGCCGTTTACGTTGCGGGTGTCGGCCCCCAGGATGTTCACCTTCACGCCGCAGTCGATGGCCAGGGAGGCGATAAGGGGCTCGTAGGAGGAGCCGCCGTTGAACACCACCCGCACCACGTCGGCCACCGGGAACTGGTCGATGTTGGCCCCCTCGGGGAACACCAGCTTCCGGCCGGCCTCGCTTTTGGGGTTGGAGAACACCTCCTCCACGGTGCCGGTCTCCACCATGTTGCCGTGCTCCAGGATGGCCACCCGGGTGCAGATGGCCTCCACCACCGCCATCTCGTGGGTGATGATGATGGCGGTGATGCCCATGCGCTGGTTGATGTCCTGGATCAGCTTGAGGATGGACCGGGTGGTGGTGGGGTCCAGGGCGGAGGTGGCCTCGTCGCACAGCAGCACCTTGGGGTTGGAGGCCAGGGCACGGGCGATGGCGATGCGCTGCTTCTGACCGCCGGAGAGCTGGGCGGGGTAGGCGTTGGCCTTGTCGGGCAGACCCACGATGTCCAGATACTCCAGGGCCCGCTTTTTGGCCTCCGCCGCCGGCACCCCGGCGATCTCCATGGGGAAGCAGATGTTTTTCAGGCAGGTGCGCTGCATGAGCAGGTTGAACTGCTGAAAAATCATGGCGATGGACCGGCGGGCCTGCCGCAGCCGGGCGGGGGAAAAGGTCATCAGGTCCTCCCCGTCCATCAGCACCTGGCCGGAGGTGGGCCGCTCCAGCAGATTGATGCAGCGGACCAGGGTGGACTTGCCCGCGCCGCTCATACCCACGATGCCGAAAATATCCCCGTCCTGAATGGTCAGGCTGACCTCCTTCAGGGCCTGGAAATCCCCGTCAGGCGTGGGAAAGGTTTTGGATACCTGTTTTAGTTCGATCACGGAACCGTACCTCTCTAACTGTAAAAATGGTCTGGAAACCGCCCGGATAGGACCAAAAGGGCGGAATTTCGCGCATACGATATTCTATGCCAAGCCTGTCCAACTGTCAAGCCAAAAAGCCCTCCGGCGGGCCAGCGGGCCCGCCGGAGGGCTTGGAATCAGTGTCCGCAGGAGCAGCAGCCGCCGTGCTCCTCGTCCTCGCAGGGCAGCTTCAGGTTGTCGGGCACCTCTTTCCCCTGCCGCTTATAGTAGTCGGCCAGGGCGGCCTTGATGGCCTCCTCCGCCAGCACGGAGCAGTGCATCTTGTAGCCGGGCAGCCCGTCCAGGGCCTCGGCCACCGCCGCGTTGGTCAGCTCCATGGCCTCCCCGATGGTCTTGCCCTTGATCATCTCGGTGGCCATGGAGGAGGTGGCGATGGCGGAGCCGCAGCCGAAGGTCTTAAACTTTACGTCGGTGATCACGTCCCCGTCGATCTTCAGGTACATCTTCATAATATCCCCGCACTTGGGGTTGCCCACCTGGCCCACCCCGTCGGCGTTTGCGATCTCCCCCACATTCCGGGGATGTTCAAAATGGTCCATGACCTTTTCCGAATACAGCATGTGATATTCTCCTTTCCAATTATAAGACCCAGGTGGGCTTTTGAGCATCTTTATCCCACACGGGGGACATCTCCCGCAGGTAGTTCACCACGGCGGGCACTTCCTTCAAAATATACGCCACGTCCTCCTGTGTGTTGTCCGGCCCCAGGGAGAGGCGGAGGGACCCGTGGGCAATGGCGTGGGGCAGGCCGATGGCCAGCAGCACGTGGGAGGGGTCCAGGGAGGCGGAGGAGCAGGCGGAGCCGGAGGAGGCGCAGATCCCTTTGGCGTCCAGATGGAGGAGCAGGGCCTCCCCCTCCACCCCCTCAAATACAAAGGAGGCGGTGCCGGGCAGCCGCTGGCTCCGGCTGCCGGTGACGCTGGCGTAGGGCAGCTTGGTGAGCCCTTCCAGCAGCTGGTCCCGCAGACCGGCCAGCCGGGCGGATTCCTCGGCCAGGTGGTCCACCGCCTCCTGGAGGGCGGCGGCCAGACCCACGGCCCCGGGCACGTTCTCGGTGCCGGAGCGGCGGCCCTTCTCCTGGCCGCCGCCCTGGATCAGGGCGGGCAGCCGCAGGGGCTTTTTCATATACAGGGCCCCCACCCCCTTGGGTCCGCCGAACTTGTGGCCGGACAGGGAGAGCAGGTCCACGTTCCACGCCTGCACATCCACCGGGATATGGCCCACCGCCTGGACGGCGTCGGTGTGGAAGAGCACCTTATGGGCCTTGGCGATGGCACCGATCTCAGCAATGGGCTCAATGGTGCCGATCTCATTGTTGGCAGCCATGATCGAGATGAGGATGGTGTCGGGGCGGATGGCCGCCTCCACGGCGGCGGGGTCCACCCGGCCCTCTCCGTCCACCGGCAGGTAGGTCACCTCATAGCCCTGCTTCTCCATCCACTGGGCGGTGTGAAGAATGGCGTGGTGCTCGATGGCGGTGGTGATGATGTGGCCGGTCTTTTTGCCCTTGAGGGCCATCAGCTCGGCCACCCCACGCAGGGCCCAGTTGTCCGCCTCGGTGCCGCCGGAGGTAAAATAGAACTCCTCCGGCTGGGCGTTCAGGCAGCGGGCCACCGTGGCCCGGGCCTGCTCCAGGTCGCTCTTGGCCTGCTGGCCGAAGGCGTACAGGCTGGAGGGGTTGCCGTAGCCCTGGGTGAAGTAGGGCAGCATGGCCTCCAGAGCCTTGGGAGTGACGGCGGTGGTCCCGGCGTGGTCGGCGTAGATCATCTTATGTTTCATGGAGAGAACTCCTTTCTATTTACTTAATTCCTATATGTTTACTATGATTATAGCACGCCAATCCAGTTTGTCAAGCAAAACTTTCCCGGCGGATTTCCGTTGACGGGAAATCCTGGGGATGATATAGTGTGCGTAGGCCCATATTTCGTATATGAACCAGGGGTGGATTATGGACAAACGACTTTTCAAAAGTATCCTGCTCATCATCACCTACGCGGTGGTGCTGGTGATCGCGCTGGCCCGGCTGGACGTGGTGCTGGGGGCCGTGGGGTATGTGCTGGGGCTGTTCCGGCCCCTGATCATCGGCTTTGCCCTGGCCTTCATTCTCAACCGGCCCTGCCACTTCTTTTTCCGGCTGTACCGCCGTGCGCTGGGAAAAAACCCCGCCGCCGGAGCTGCCCGGCCTCTGGCGGTGGTCACCTCCTATGTGGCGCTGGTCCTGGTGGTGGCCGGGGTGTTCTCCTTCGTGTTGCCCAAGCTGGCCGAGAGTATCCAGACCTTTATCCTCAACCTGAGTACCTATATCTCCAATGTTCAGGGGTGGCTCAATCAGCTGGCCGACTACTTCCATCTGGATATGCAGACCCTGGACCTGTCCCGACTGAACCAGACCCTGGAAAACCTGCTCAAGCAGGCGCTGGGTTTTCTGTCCAGCCTGGGCCCCCAGCTGCTGGAGTTCACCACCAGCATCGTCTCCCTGGTGGTCACCGGGGTGCTGGCCCTGGTATTCTCCATCTATATGCTCTCCGGCAAGGAGAAGCTGCTGGGCCAGTGCCGCCGGGTGCTGCGGGCCTATGTGCCCGCCAAGATCGCCGACCCCCTCACCGATGTGGTCCACCTGACCAGCGACACCTTTACCCGCTTTGTCACCGGCCAGCTCATTGAGGCCTGCATCCTGGGCGGGCTGTGTACGGTGGGGATGCTGTTCATCCAGCCGGACTACGCCCCCCTGATCGGCGTCACCATCGGCGCTTCGGCCATCATTCCGGTGGCGGGGGCCTATATCGGGGCCATGCTGTCAGCGGTGCTGCTGCTGATGGTCTCCCCGCTGAAGGCGCTGATCTTCCTGGTGTTCCTGGTCATCCTCCAGCAGATCGAGGGCAACGTGATCTACCCCAAGGTGGTGGGCTCCTCCATCGGCCTGCCCGGCATCTGGGTGCTGGCCGCCGTCACGGTGGGCGGCGGGCTGCTGGGCCTGGAGGGCGTGCTCTTCAGCGTACCGGTGGCCTCGGTGCTCTATACCCTGCTCCGCCGGAACGTACGCAAGCGGCTGGACAGCCAGAAAGTGGACTGAGCGAGAAAACAAAATCGGGTTCGGCCAAAGGCCGAACCCGATTTCTGTTACAGCGTTTTCACCTGATAGTCCAGGGTACGGCTCTCTCCGGGAGCCAGGGTGATGCAGAAGGTCTTGTCCGCCAGCTCGGGGCCCTCTCCGACCACGGCGGGGCAGCCGTGCCAGGGCTCAATGCACAGATAGGGGGCCTGTTTGTGGGCTATGGTCCAGAAGGCCAGTACGGGCCAGCCCGGGAAGGCCATTTCCACCCCCCGGCCGCTCCTGCGGCTCACCAGCCGAACCGACTGGGACTTGAGGCCGCGGAAGATCAGGGTATCCATCTCATCGAACCAGCGGTAAGACAGGGGCAGGGTGTCGGCGTCCTCCAGGCATGGCAGGGCGCGGTTCCAGTCCAGCCCGTTGGCATCGGGCAGCAGGGTGGGGCAGGTCTCCCGCTGGGGGAACACGATGTCGTAGTCGGCAAAAGCCTCCCCCGGCTCCAGGGGGCAGCGGAAAGCGGTGTGGGCTCCCAGGCAGAAGGGCATGGGCTCGCTGCCGGTGTTGGTTACCGTCACGGCGGTGGAAAAGCCCCCGTCGGTGAGCTGCTGGCGCACCGTCAGCCGGAAGGGCCAGGGATAGAGGGCCAGGGTGTCCTCGTCCTGCTCCAGGGTGAGCTCCGCCCAGTCCTCCCCCCGGCCAGTGACGGCAAATTCCCGCCGGCGGGCAAAGCCGTGGCGCTCCATAGATACCTCTTTCCCCTTCACGTAAATCTTCCCGTCCTTCAATCCCCCCACAATGGGAAACAGCAGGGGATTGCGGCCCGGCCAGTAGGCCGGATCCCCCGACCAGATGTACTCCCGGTCCCCCTCGTCCCGATAGGACACCAGCTCAGCCCCTAGGGTCTCCACCCGGGCGGTCCGCCCGCTCCGCTTCAGCTCCAGTTCCATACCAAACGCCTCCTTCTTGCAATTATCTGTATGATACCTCTCCCGCCCAAGGATTGCAAGGCCGAAGCGTTTGACATACGGGCCATTCGGGGATAAAATAGAGGTATTCTGTAAATAGGAAGGAGCAGCCCATTATGCTGTTTGCCCCATATGAGCGCCTCCAGTACGCCCGCTCCCCTCTGGTGGAGGTCATCTGCCAGCTTCGCTTCCCCACCATCCTGTCCATCGGCGCCAACGAGCCCGCCGCCTTTCAGGAGGCGGTGCGAAAGGACTTTCCCCGCTACGCCGCCCGGCAGGAACAGGTGCCTCCCAAGGTGGTGAAGAAGGGGAACGCCACCGCCCTGGAACCCCAGAAGCCCATCACCAACTACCACTTTGTCTCTGAGGACGGCCGGTGGAAGCTGAACCTGACCCAGAACTTCATCGCCCTGTCCACCCTGAGCTATCAGCGGTGGGAGGACTTCGCCGCCCGGCTGGACCAGCCCCTGGCCCAGTTCATCCAGATCTACCAGCCCGCCTTCTTTGAGCGGCTGGGCCTGCGGTACGTCAACGCCATCTCCCGCCAGCGGCTGGGGCTGGAGGACCAGCTGTGGGACGACCTGATCCGGGACCACTACGTGGGCATCCTGGGCCAGCCCGACGTGGAGGAGACCGAGATCACCAAGTGCTCCCTGGATGTGGAGACCCCGCTGGTGGGGGGCTACCGCATGAAGGTCCACGCCGGCCCCGGCCTCATCGGCGGCGGCAAGACCGACAAGGAGGTCAAGTTCATCCTGGACTCTGATTTCTCCGCCGCCGGCCAGCTCACCGCCGACTCGGTGCCCGCCAAGCTGGAGGATATGCACCGCTTCGCCCTGTGCCTGTTCCGGGGGGCCATCACCGACGAGCTCCACCAGGCCATGGGCCCCACCCCGCTGAGCGAATAAGGCCATGGAACAAATCGCCATACGCCCCGCCCGGCGGGAGGAGCTGGAGGACATCTGGGCTCTGGTCCGCCGGGCGGTGGCCCACATGAACGGGCTGGGCAACCCCCAGTGGGGGGAGGACTACCCCACCCTGGACTTTTACGCCGGGGACCTGGACCGGGGGGAGCTGTACGCCGCCCTGGTGGAGGGCAGGCTGGCGGGGGTGGCCTGTATCAACACCGCCGAGTCTCCCGAGTACGACCCGCTGCCCTGGACCACCGCCCGTCCGGCGGTGGTGATCCACCGCATGGCGGTGGACCCGGACTGCCAGCGGGTGGGCGTGGGCTCCGCCTTCTTCCGCTTCGCCGAGGGCGAGGCGAAGCGGCTGGGGCTCAAGGCCATGCGGCTGGACACCTATTCCCTGAACCACAGGATGCAGGCCCTGATCCGGAAGATGGGCTTTACCCAGGTGGGGGAGATCCACCTCCACGGCCGGCCCCTCACCTATCCCTGCTTTGAAAAAGACCTGCAAAAGGACGTGGGAGTATGAAAAAGCTGCTGCTGGTGGTAGACTACCAGAAGGACTTTGTGGACGGCGCTCTGGGCTTTCCCGGCGCGGAGCGGCTGGACGGCCCCATCGCGGAGAAGATCGCGGCCTACCACGCCGCCGGGGACGACGTGGCCTTTACCCTGGACACCCACCAGGAAAACTATCTGGACACCCAGGAGGGAAAAAAGCTGCCGGTGCCCCACTGCCTGATGAACTCGGAGGGCTGGCAGCTCTATGGAAAAACGGCGGAGGCCCTGGACCGGACCCGGGACATGGTGATCTGCAAGCCCGCCTTTCCCTCCCTTTGGCTGGGCAGCTGGCTGAAGGAGCAGAAGTATGAGCGCATCGAGCTGGTGGGGCTGGTATCCTACCTGTGCGTGCTGTCCAACGCCATCATCGCCAAGGGGGCTCTGCCGGAGGCGGAGCTGGTGGTGGACGCCGCCTGTACCGCCGGGCCCGACCCCAGGCTCCACGCCAACGTGCTGGAGCTGATGGAGGCCCTTCAGATCACGGTGCGTAACCGGGAGGTTGAATAACCATGCAGGAACATATGAATTACACACTGCTGTGTGACTTTTACGAGCTGACCATGGGCAACGGCTACTTCCAGACCGAGGGATACGCCGATCAGATCTGCTACTTCGACGTGTTTTTCCGCACCGTTCCCGACGGAGGCGGCTTTGCCATCGCCGCCGGGCTGGAGCAGGTCATCGACTATATCGAGCAGCTGCACTTTACTGAGGAGGACATCGCGTACCTGCGGAGCAAGGGCTGCTTCTGTGAGGAATTTCTGGACTATCTGCGCCGTTTCCGCTTCACCGGCGACATCTGGGCGGTGCCGGAGGGCACCCCCATCTTCCCCCGGGAGCCCATTCTGACGGTGCGGGCCCCCGCCATTGAGGCCCAGTTTATCGAGACCTTCCTGCTGCTCACCCTGAATCACCAGTCCCTCATCGCCACCAAGACCAACCGGATCGTGCGGGCGGCGGAGGGCCGGCCGGTGAGTGAGTTCGGCTCCCGCCGGGCCCAGGGGCCCGACGCGGCTGTTCTGGGGGCCCGGGCCTCCTATATCGCCGGCTGCGCCGGCACGGCCTGCACCCTGGCCGACGAGATGTACGGCTCCCCCGCCGGGGGCACCATGGCCCACTCCTGGGTGCAGATGTTCCCCGACGAGTACACCGCCTTCAAGACCTACTGCCAGCTCTACCCCCACTCGGCCACCCTGCTGGTGGACACCTACAACGTGCTCAAGTCCGGGGTACCCAACGCCATCCGGGCCTTCAAGGAGGTGCTGCTCCCCCAGGGGATCACCAACTGCGCCATCCGGCTGGACAGCGGCGACTTGACCTACCTGTCCCGGAAGGCCCGCAAGATGCTGGACGCGGCGGGACTTACCGACTGCAAGATCGTGGTCTCCAACTCCCTGGACGAGTACATCATCCGGGACCTGCTGCTCCAGGGGGCCAAGCTCGACTCCTTCGGCGTGGGCGAGCGGCTCATCACCTCCAAGAGCGAGCCGGTGTTCGGCGGGGTGTACAAGCTGGCGGCGGTGGAGGACAAGGCGGGAAACATCATCCCCAAAATCAAAATCAGCGCCAACCCCGGCAAGATCACCAACCCCCATTTCAAAAAGGTGTTCCGGCTGTTCGACAACGAGACGGGCAAGGCCTTCGCCGACCTCATCACCCTCCACGACGAGACGGTGGACCAGACCCGGCCGCTGGAGCTCTTCGACCCGGACGCCACCTGGAAGCGGAGCGTATTCACCAACTTCACCGCCAAGGAGCTGCTGGTGCCCATCTTCCTGGGGGGCAAGCTGGTGTACCAGTCTCCCCCCATCGCCGAGATGCGGGCCTGGTGCGCCGGGCAGATCGACCTGCTGTGGGACGAGGTCAAGCGGTTTGAAAACCCCCACAACTACTATGTGGACCTGTCCCAGCGGCTGTGGGACATCAAGCAGGAGCTGCTGCGCCGGGAGGGCAATTAACGCAAAAAAACAAGGCGGATGGCAAAGCCATTGCACTTGTCAAGCAAAAGTAGACACAGAAAAAGTGAATTTATCGAAAGCCCTGTTCGGTTCTGTACTGAACGGGGCTTTTGTATCCCAAAGCGGCAGCAGGACGAGA